>CAVKNU010000080.1:0-11530 GCA_963657465.1 Lachnospiraceae bacterium | reverse complement strand
TTAACTTCATTGAGGGTCAGGGTATTCTGGTCAAGAAGGTGAAGTGTAACTTTAGGGTGATGGGTAAGAAGTTTGGCAAGTTGATGAAGGGTGTAGCAGCCCAGATGTCAGCCCTCGACCAAGACCAGATTGCTGCCTTCGAGAAGGCTGGCAACATCACGCTTAACGTGGACGGACAGGAAGCTGTCGTAGAGGTAGCCGACGTGGAGATTATCTCTGAGGATATCCCAGGATGGCTCGTATCTAACGATGGCAATCTTACCGTTGCCCTTGAGGTAGAGTTGACTCCAGAGCTCAAGAAGGAAGGTATGGCTCGTGAGCTGATCAACCGTATCCAGAACCTCCGCAAGGAGACAGGTCTTGAGATTACCGACCGCATCAACGTGACTGTCGCTCCTAACGAGGAGACCAACGCAGCCATCGAGGCATTCGGTGACTACATCAAGGGCCAGGTTTTGGCTGATGACATCAAGATTGGTGACAACGCAGGTGTCGAGACCGAGTTTGATGACTTCAAGTTGAACATTTCAGTAGAAAAGAACTAAACTAACATAAAATGAGTTTACGTCAAGTGGAGGCATCCATTGACGTAAACTTGTTTTTCATCTATAAACTTAATAATATAATTAGTCATGGCAGACGTTAAAGCTCGTTATAGCGATGAGGATTTAGCTGAATTCCGCGCTATCATAGAAGAAAAATTAAAAGTGGCTCGCTCTAGCTATAAAGAAATGATGGCTCAACTCAATCATTCGAATAGCAATGATGTGATTGATACCTCACCAACTTATAAAGCTCTTGAAGAGGGAAGCGAAGCACAAAGTAAGGAAGAAATCATACAAATGGCAGGTCGTCAGCAAAAGTTTATCAAAGGATTGGAAGCGGCCTTGATCCGTATCGAAAACAAGACCTATGGTATCGACCGCGAAACAGGTGAGCTCATTCCTAAGGAGCGTCTTCGCGCTGTACCACATGCCACATTAAGTGTAGCTTCAAAAGAAGCTCGAAAACATAAATAAATGAAACAAAACAACAAACATATAGGATGGCTCGTCACGGCAATGGTGATAGTACTTCTTGTTATCGACCAGATAATCAAGATTTACATAAAGACTCACTTTTGCCTTGGCGAGTCTGTTCGTGTTACAGACTGGTTCTTTATCGAATTTGTAGAAAATAACGGAATGGCATGGGGCATGTCATTTATTGGTAAACTTTGGTTGAGTCTATTCCGCATTGCAGCCATAGTTGTTTTATTGTGGTATATTCATCGCATCATCAAGGCAGGAACTTATCGTAAGTTATACATTTTCATGGTTGCCTTGGTGATGACAGGAGCTATTGGAAATATGATAGATTCCATGTTTTATGGTCTCATATTTAATAGTTCTTCCCAATTTTACACATCCTATTTGGTGCCATTCGGAACAGGTTATTCTAGTTTTTTGTTGGGCAAGGTCGTAGATATGTTCCGCTTCCCATTCTTTAGCTATACTTGGCCAGAGTGGGTACCATTCTTTGGCGGAACTCATGGCACATTCTTTGATCCTGTTTTCAATTTCGCAGACGCTTGTGTTACTGTCGGCATTTTCAGTCTCTTATTGTTCTGTAGAAAGGAACTAGAGACTTTGGGTACTAACAAGCAGGAAAAGGATGAAATGCAGTCTGATGTAAAAAAGGAGGATGCAGAATGAGAAACATATTCAAGACATTGGTTTTAGGTCTCGGTATGATGGCTATGGCTTCTTGTAAGCCTACTGTACCAAGTGACATAATATCACAAGGAAAAATGGAAGATATCCTATATGATTATCATATCGCTTTGGCCATGGCCAATAATGAACCTGGTGACAATGGTCGCGATGCTTTAAGCTATCGTGAGGCTGTGCTAAAAAAATATGATGTCACATCGGCAGAGTTCGACTCATCTATGGTCTATTACATGCGCCATACAGCCTTGATGCACAGCATCTATGAGAAACTAGCAGACCGTCTCAACGACGAAGCGATGTCAATGGGTGCCAATTCTAGCAATATGGGCAAATTTGCCAACCTTTCATCTACAGGTGATACTGCCAATGTATGGAATGGTCCTAAATCGCTAGTGTTCTCTGTGGACAAACCTTTCAATTACGAAAGTTTCTCACAGAATGCAGATTCCGCCTATCACAAGGGAGATCGCATCATGATCGACTTCGATGCACAATTTATCTATCAAGACGGAATGCGTGATGGAATCGCAGTGCTAGCCGTTCAGTTTAAGAATGATAGCGTGGCTTCACAAGTTATTCATATGCAAAACTCTCAGCATTATTCGATGACCGTCAGTGACAATGATAGCTTGGGTATCAAGAGAATAAAAGGTTATTTCATGTTGAATAAAGGTGATTTCACCAATGATAATTCTTCTGCAACAACCTTGAAGCTGATGTTCATTCAAAACATAAAATTGATACGTATGCATGCGCAAAAGACAAAGCCATCTGAACTGAAGAGTAATGGAGACTCCTTAAAGACAGTTCCAGGAAGACCATTACCTAATGGTCAACCTTTGCCACCACCAAAACAAGATATTAAAATGGAAATGGTAGGTCCAGATGGCAAAGTTTCGTAGATGTGGTGCCCATGAGGTCATAACAGCCTCTGGTTTCCAACTCCATCAAGCTGTCGTAGAGATAGAAGACGGAAGGGTTGTCAATTATTATGAATTTCGAAACGAACTGCCCATGACAGAATGGTTAGGAGGTCGAATAGACATTAAACGAGATGAAGAGGGCATTTTACGTGCCCATCATCTCCATCAGATTTTAAAATAACATTAATAACTATAAAACAAAAGATTATGTTAAGCGTAGATCAATTAGAAGATAAATTGATAGACTTGGCATTTGCTGAGGATATCGGTGATGGTGATCATACTACCTTATGTTGCATTCCAGAGGATGCAATGGGTAAGAGCCACTTGCTTATCAAGGAAGATGGTGTGTTGGCTGGTGTTGAAATGGCAAAGAAAGTGTTTGCTCGCTTCGACCCAACCATGAAGGTTGAAGTTTTGATGCAAGATGGCACTCATGTAAAGAAAGGCGACATCGCAATGATTGTAGAAGGAAAGACCCGTTCTTTGCTTCAGACAGAGCGCTTGATGCTCAACATCATGCAACGTATGAGTGGAATTGCTACCATGACAGCTAAATACGTAAAGCGTTTGGAAGGAACTAAAACACATATTCTTGATACCCGTAAGACAACTCCAGGTCTTCGTATGCTCGAAAAGCAGGCAGTGAAGATAGGTGGCGGTATGAACCATCGCATCGGCCTCTTCGACATGATTCTCTTGAAGGATAACCATATCGACTTCGCTGGTGGCATCGATAATGCTATCGACCGTTGTCATGAATATCTTAAGGAGAAGGGGCTCGACCTGAAGATTGAGATTGAGGTACGTAGCTTCGACGAGCTTGACCAGGTGTTGAAGCATGGCGGTGTAAATCGCATTATGCTTGACAACTTCTCTGTACCAGACACAAAGAAAGCTGTAGATATTATTGCAGGCAAATATGAGACAGAATCATCTGGTGGTATCACCTATGACACTATCCGTGATTATGCTGAGCAGGGAGTTGACTTCATCTCTGTAGGAGCATTGACTCATAGTGTGAAAGGCTTGGACATGAGTTTCAAGGCTTGTTAATAAGTAGTAATCAATTAGTAAAAATAAGTAATACAATTAGGAGCTAGAAGTTCATTCTAACTCCTATATTTTATGTTTAAAAGAAATTTATGATGAATAAGATTTTTGCTTCTGGGTTGATGGCTGTTGCTATGATGGGCAGTACATTGGAGGCTGAAGCTTGTACCAACTTCATTGTTGGTAAAAAAGCGTCTGTAGATGGAGCAGTCATGTGCTCTTATAGCGCAGATGACTATGGTATGTTCCAAAATCTTTGCTATTATCCTGCAGGCAAACATGCCAAGGGAGAAATGCGTAAGATTTATGATTGGGACAGCAATAAATATCATGGCGAGATACCTGAGGCTGCCGAAACCTATAGCGTCATTGGTAATATCAATGAGTACCAAGTGACTATCGCAGAGACAACATACGGTGGTCGTGAGGAAATGGCTGATTCTACGGGAATTATGGACTATGGCTCGCTCATCTATGTAGCTCTTCAGCGCAGTAAGACTGCTCGTGAGGCTATCAAAGTCATGACTACGCTTGCCAATACTTATGGCTATAATTCTGAGGGTGAGACTTTTACCATCTGCGACCCAAATGAAGCTTGGATCATGGAGATGATGGGTAAGGGTGCAGGCAGCAAGGGCGCTGTATGGGTGGCTCTTCGTGTTCCTGACGATGCCATTTGTGCACATGCCAACCAGAGTAGAATTGGCAAGTTTAACATGAAGGACAAGAAGAACGTCATGTATGCCAAAGATGTTGTATCATTTGCTCGCAGCAAAGGATGGTTTACTGGTAAGGACGCAGACTTCTCTTGGAAAATGGCTTATGCAAAACCTGACTTTTCTGGTCGTCGCTTCTGTGATGCTCGTGCATGGGCTTTGCTCAATCATTTCAAGGACATGAGTCGCTATTTGCCTTGGGCTCTCGGCAAAGATCCAAATGCAGAAGACATGCCTCTTTGGGTTGTGCCAGACCGTAAGGTTAGTGTAAAGGATGTAGAGGATTGCATGCGTGACCACTACGAGGGAACACCACTTTCTGTTGCTGATGGCAATGACATTGGTGGTGGTATTTGGCAGATGCCATATCGTCCAACTCCTCTACAGTTTAAGGTGGACGGAAAGCAATGCTTCAACGAGCGTCCTGTAAGTACTCAACAAAGTGGATTCGTATTCGTAAGTCAGATGCGCTCTTGGTTGCCACGTGAAATTGGTGGTGTTTTATGGTTTGGTAATGATGATGCCAATATGGTGGCATTTACTCCTATCTATTGTTCTTCTACTGTTCGTCCTGAGTGTTACAACACTCCAGGTGCTGACGCTGTCAACTTTAGCGACAAGAATGCTTATTGGGTATGCAATATGACCAGTAATATGGTTTACCCACGTTACAGCTTGATGTTCCCTACATTGAAGGAAGTACGTGATAGTCTTGACAATAGCTATTTCGCAGCACAAGCATCTATTGAGGCAAAGGCTCAGGAGCTTTATGCTCAGAACCCACAAGAGGCAGTGAAATATCTCAATGACTATGGCGTGGAAAAGGCACAGCAAATGTTGGCTCGTTGGAAACAACTCTTCCAATTTATGGTAGTGAAGTATAATGATATGATTATCAAGCCAACTACCAAGGATGGTAGCTTCGAGATGACAAAAGAGGGTTTGGGTGCACGTCCTGTTCGCCCAGGCTATCCAGAGAAGTATGCCAAGGAACTGATCAAGCAAACAGGTGACAAGTTTATTTGTCCTGCAGAATAAGGAATACTCTTTCATGACTTCAAGCTCATGAAATAAAAGAAATTAGAAAAGGGTGCGTTATCATAAAATAATGAAGCACCCTTTTCTTTATATCATGCCTATATCAAGTCCGCACCAAGTTTATACCAAGCCCGAGAAAAAGTAAAAGTCCCACCAAATAGTGAGACTTTTTGGTGGGACTTTAATAGTTTACTAAATAAACAAATGCATGCTATTATTTAATCAAGTCTTTGATAGCCTTATTAGCAGCCTTGTTGATAGCGTCATTTGCCTTTTGATTAGCTTTATTTACCTCATTGGCAGCCTTAGTCTTTGCCTCATTCACAGCAGCCTTTGCCTTATCGTTGGCTTTTTGCACTTCTTCATTGGCTTTATTTTCTGCTGCAGTCTTGGCATTATTCACAGCATTGGTTGCTGCAGTCTCAGCTGCAGCCTTTACTGAAGCAGGTGCATTTTTAACTGCCGCAGCTGCTGCTTCTGCTGTAGCAATGGCAGTTTCACCTTTTTGCTATTGCAGGTGAAGCAAGGTTAATCACGTCACTGGCGATGGCAGCCTTGGCTTCTTCTGCCGTTGTATTTGCAGTAGTAGGAAGATTCTTGATACCTTCTATGAGGTTAGCTACAGTAACATTCCCCTCAGCTACATTTTTGATGGCATCAGAATTTTCAGAGACAAACTTCTTGATAGAAGAACCATATGCCTTAGCTTCGTCTAATTTGCCTTGTGCAACAAGGTTCTTGTAAATAGTCTGAAGATTAGCTAGGGTAGAGATGGCTGCTTTGCTATCCTTAGCAGCAACAGCTTTCTGAAGTTCTGCCGTCAAATTCTTGATAGTTGCTTGTGACTCACTAGTGAGTGCTTCAGAAGTAGCCTCATTCTCAGAAGTACTTGCACTATCCACATTTTCTACAGCTGTAGAATCAGCCTCAGGAGCATTACTTTGTGCCTTGTTCCCACAGCTAGCCAATGTCAAATAGCTGTTGCAAAGAGAAATACTTTTTTCATAACCAATTGTTTTTAGATGAATTACTTCTGAATAGGAATCTTCTTGACTCGACGCTCATGACGACCGCCTTCAAAAGAAGCTGTAAAGAATTCATCCAAGATAGCCTCGGCTGTCTTGTTATCAATAAAACGACCAGGAAGTACGATTACGTTAGCATCGTTGTGCTGACGGATGAGCTGGGCAATATCCTTGTTCCATACCAATCCTGCACGAACACCCTGATGCTTGTTGAGAGTGATGGCCATACCTTCGCCACTGCCACAGATACCGATACCAGGATAAACCTCGCCGCTCTCGATACCTTCTGCCAGTGGATGAGCGAAATCAGGATAATCCACGCTCTCGTCGCTGTATGTACCATAATCCTTTACAGGATAACCCTTCTTCTCTAAATATTGCAAAACGAACTGTTTCATTGGAAAACCTGCATGATCGCTTGCCAAACCTACTGTCTTTACTTCCATAATACTTACGTTTTAAAAGTGAAGAACGAAGAGTGAAGAGTGAAGAATTCTATCGTTTCTACCTCTTGTACATCTTCCTTGCTTCACAAGGTTAATAAAATGTATATGATAAAAAGAGAAAGTGAAGAGCGAGAGAGCGATTATCAAGGTCATCATCGAGATAAGCATTTGAATCCTTCACTCTTCGTTCTTCACTTTTCACTTTATATTATTCCTCTGCCAAGAATGCCTTCACCTGCTTATAGACATTTTCACCAGTGTAACCGAGCTTCTCATCGAGAACCTTGTAAGGAGCAGAGAAACCGAAGCTTTCCATACCCCAAACCTTACCGTTGGCACCTACGAGACCTTCGAGAGTTACAGGAAGACCTGCAGTCATACCGAAGATCTTAGCGTTCTTTGGCAATACACTCTCTTGATATTCCTTGCTCTGACCACGGAACAAGCCCTCAGATGGTGCACTTACTACGCGAACCTTGATGCCATCCTTGCGCAATGCCTCTGTACCAGCTTCCAATGTAGAAACCTCAGAACCTGAAGCTACCAAGATTACGTCTGGATTCTCATCGCTACCAGCTACGATGTAAGCACCCTTAGCAGCCTGCTCGTAATCGTTGCCCTCTGGGAGATTAGCAATACCCTGACGAGAGAAGATAAGAGCGGTAGGAGTTTCAACGTTCTCCATAGCGAGCTTCCAACATACAGTTGTCTCCTCGCAATCTGCTGGACGGAATACACGAACGCTGTCCTTGCCTGCATGGTTCTTCAACTTCTCCATCAAGCGAATCTGTGCCTCCTGCTCAACTGGCTCGTGGGTAGGTCCATCCTCACCAACACGGAATGCATCGTGAGTCCAGATGAACTTAACAGGAACCTGCATCAAAGCTGCGATACGTACAGCTGGCTTCATATAGTCAGAGAATACGAAGAATGTACCCATAGCAGCAACCACACCACCGTGGAGCATCATACCGATACACATGTCAGCCATTGTCAACTCAGCAACACCAGCCTGGAAGAATGCGCCAGAGAAGTCGCCACGAACAATGCTCTTGGTCTTCTTCAAGAAACCATCAGTCTTATCTGAGTTAGAAAGGTCAGCAGAAGCACAAATCATGTTAGGAACCTGCTCTGCCAAAACACCCAAGCAAGCAGCGGAAGCTGCACGTGTAGCTGAACCTGCCTTCTGCTCAACCTTGCTCCAATCTACCTTAGGAGCCTTGCCAGAGAACCACTCATCCATCTGAGTTGCCTTCTCTGGGTTAGCCTTGCGCCACTCAGCCTCTGCAGCCTTGCGCTCAGCAACGATCTTCTTCAACTCCTCAGCACGCTTAGCATAGATTTCCTTCACGTCGTCGAAGATGACGAATGGATTTGTAGGATCACCACCGAGGTGCTTGATAGTATTCTCGTAAGCCTCGCCACCGAGAGGAGCACCGTGAGTCTTGATGCTAGCCTCGTAGCTAGAACCGTCTGCCTTCAAGGCACCCTTGCCCATGATGGTCTTACCGATGATGAGGGTAGGGCGCTCCTGCTCATTCTGAGCTGCTGTCAAAGCCTCACGAATCTGAGCAACGTCATTACCATTGATCTTGATAACGTTCCAGCCCCAAGCCTTATACTTCATCTCTGTGTCCTCTGTCATAACAACACCACACTCTGTAGAGAGCTGAATGTCGTTAGAGTCGTAGAACATGATGAGGTTGTTCAAGCCAAGGTTACCTGCGATACGGCCAACACCCTGAGAAATCTCTTCCTCTACAGCACCATCAGAAATATAAGCATAAATCTTGTGCTGCATCATGGTTGAACCCAAGCGAGCCTCCAAGAACTTCTCTGCTACTGCGGCACCTGCTGCAAGTGCATGACCCTGACCAAGAGGACCAGATGAGTTCTCGATACCACGCTCGATGTCAAGCTCTGGGTGACCTGGAGTTACAGAACCCCACTGACGGAACTGCTGAAGGTCTTCCATAGAGAAGAAACCACGCATAGCCAAACCTGCATAGAGCATTGGGCTCATGTGACCAGGATCGAGGAAGAAACGGTCACGACCTGTCCACTTAGGATCAGATGGGTCATAAACCAAGAACTCTGAGAAGAGCACATTGATGAAATCAGCACCACCCATAGCACCACCAGGGTGACCAGAGTTTGCCTTTTCTACCATTGAAGCAGCCAATATACGGATATTGTCGGCTGCATGATTCATTACTTTAATGTCGTTCATAACACAAATTGTATTTATATTATAGTTTAGTTTTATCTTTCCTATAGGAGAATACGCTTATCGCTTATATATCCCCCCCACAAATATACTACTTTATTTTCAAAACTACGATAGATTTTGCAGGAATTTTCACTTTCAAGGTGTTTTTCTTCAATTTAGCGTCCTTGAATGCTACTGGCTTCACTGTCTCAGGATGATCGAAATCATTGTAGTCGCTGATAGCCTTGCAAGTCAGCATCTGACCTGACACACCCTTTGGAGCAACTCCCTCAAGGTTCAATTCCACCTGTTCAGCCTTGTCAAGGCTCACATTGGCAAGTGATAACACAATCGTGCCATCTGCTTTCTTTGCTGCAGAAGTAGATACAACAGGTATTTTTCGGCCGTCCTTTGCATGATCGTCACCACGCACTTCCATAGAATCACACTTCACGTCCATTGGCAAATAAGTAGCTTCCTGGAAATCCTTATACATATTAAATACGTGATAAGTAGGAGTGAGCACCATGTGACCAGTTCCCTTTGTATCGGTGAGAATCATACTCTGGAGCACATTTACCACCTGTGCGATATTACACATGCGAATACGGTCTGTATGACGATGGAACACATTCAAAGAAAGTGCTGCCACAAAAGCATCACGCATAGAGTTTTGCTGATAGAGGTGACCTCTCACTGTGCCAGGTTCCTCATCCCACCAAGTTCCCCATTCATCTACCAAGAGACCAATCTGCTTCTTAGGGTCAGCCTTGTCCATGATAGCCTCATGCTTTTTGATGACATCCTCGATGCCTAAGCTCTTACCCATGGTCCAATAGTAGTCATCTTTATCAAACTTGGTAGCAGAACCTTTACTGCCACTCCAACCTGTTACGGTATAATAGTGCAAAGAAACACCATTCATACGATGGCCCACACAATCCATCAACACCTTGGTCCAGTTGTAGTCATAATCGCTGGCACCAGATGCAATCTTATAAAGCTCATTGCCATCATAATTGCGGCAATATACAGAATAGCGACGATAGAGGTCTGAGTAATATTCTGGGCGCATGTTTCCACCGCAACCCCAGCTCTCATTACCCACACCAAGATACTTCACCTTCCAAGCCTTGTCACGACCATTCTGACGACGAAGCTTTGCCATTGGTGTATCACCATCGCTGGTCATGTATTCCACCCATTTAGCAAGTTCCTCAACTGTTCCCGAACCCACATTTCCACTGATATAAGGCTCACAACCTATCATCTCGCAGAGATTGAGGAATTCATGAGTACCAAAGGAGTTGTCCTCGATGGTACCACCCCAGTTGTTGTTCTGCATCTTAGGACGCTGACTGCGAGGACCAATACCGTCCATCCAGTGATATTCGTCAGCGAAACATCCTCCAGGCCATCTCAATACTGGCACTTTCAAGTCTTTCAAAGCTTGGAGCACATCGTTACGATATCCCTGTGTGTTAGGAATCTGTGATTCTGGGCCCACCCAAAGTCCACCATAGATACAGCTACCGAGGTGCTCGGCAAACTGACCATAGATTTCCTTATATATCTTTTGTTTTCCTTCTTTTACATGGATGGTTCCTGTTACATCTTGAGCCTGCGCAGAAAATGCTACCGCAGTAGAGAGTAGGGCAGTTGCAATAAGTTTATTCATAAGGTTGTATTTCTGTTAAATAGGTTTTACAAAAGTGGTGTAGGTCACAAGGGGTTATCCTTGCGGCCTACACCTAGAATGATACGTTATTTCTTGTTGGCTACAGCTGCTTGCTCAATAGCTAAGCCTGCCTTGTAAGTCTCGATGTAAGCATCGAAACCTGCAACGTCTTCAGCAGTAGGAGCAATCTCCACACCTGTGTTACCAGCAAATACCTTCTTGTCGAGGTAGTCTGCAAGGCTCAACTTCTCCTCGTTGTTAACGAGATAACCAGCGAGCAATGCGATACCCCAAGCACCACCTTCACCTGCTGTCTCCATGACAGAGATAGGAGAGTTGATGGCTGCAGCAAGGATGCGCTGACCTACGCCCTTGGTCTTGAAGAGACCGCCATGACCAGTGATGCGATCTACCTGTACTTTCTCGTCCTTGAACAATACATCGTTACCAATCTTCAATACTGCAACAGAAGCATAGAGATTAGCACGCATGAAGTTGGCGAGGTTGAACTTGTCGTTGGCAGAGCGAACGAACATTGGGCGACCCTCAGCCAAACCAGTTACAGGCTCACCAGAGATATAGTTGTATGCTATCAAACCACCACAATCTGCATCACCCTCAAGAGCGTGATTGTAGAGCTTACCAAATACCTCGTTCATATCTACTGGTACACCGAGCAACTCCTGGTACTGCTTGAAGAGACCTACCCATGCGTTGAGGTCAGAAGTAC
>CAVKNU010000079.1:0-11608 GCA_963657465.1 Lachnospiraceae bacterium | reverse complement strand
TGAAAACAGTTTGGAAAATCCAACGAAAGTGGCTCCTAGACAGGAACAAGTACACGTAAAGGGAGAACGCTACAGTCGTGTGTTTGCTGCGAATTCAGTTACCATTTTGAGATTCCGTTCAAAGTAAGATATTGGGAATATAAAACGTGTAACAATCTCAGTATGAATATGTACCATTTTGCGTTTCTATTTGTTTAGTTGCGTAAAATGGTACTTAAAACAAAGAAATTGATACTTGAGAGAAAGCCTACTGTTTTAGAAATATATAATTTTGCAACGTCTCCAATGAGACAAAAGAAAGAGTTTACCTAAAACTTAATAATAATTTAATCTATTCTCTTATGAGGAACTTTGGAAAAATTCAAAAGCCGTTAGCAATTCTATCCTTGCTCTGTTTATTCCCAATGGGAATGTCGGCTCAGAGCGTTATAAAAGGTGTTGTGAATGATCCGAGTGGAGAGCCTATCATAGGTGCTACCGTGAAAGTGAATGGTAGTAAGAAAGGTGTTGTAACTGACTTGGATGGTAAATTTACGATTGATGCTGCTCCTAATGCAACCTTGACCATATCTTATATAGGTATGGAACCAAAGACCGTAAAGGCTGAGGCTGGTAAGGTGCTTACCGTGACCATGAAAGATGATGCTAAGTCTATTGATGAAGTGGTAGTGATTGGTTATGGTGTTCAGAAAAAGAGCGACTTGACGGGTGCTGTGGCTTCTATCAAGAGTGATGACATCAAGGGCTTGTCAACCACAGATGCAGGTGCTGCCCTTCAGGGTAAGGCTGCCGGTGTGCAGATTATCAATACCGGTGCTCCAGGCGAGGCTGCCGATATTCGTGTGCGTGGTTATTCTTCTAATAGTGGAAACATTGGACCATTGCTCATTGTGGATGGTTTGAAGGTGGACAACATCCAGTATCTCGATCCATCTATGATTGAAAGTATGGAAGTTTTGAAGGATGCTGCTTCTGCTGCCATCTATGGTGCACAGGCGGGTAATGGTGTCATCATCATCACTACGAAAAATGGTGCTGCCAATGGTGGTAAGGCTCAGGTTTCTTACAGTAGCAAGTTTACTATTCAGTCATTAGGTAAGCGTGCTGAACTATTTGATGCGCCAGAGTATATCGAATATCATAAGTATTTGGGTGACATTGACGATGCTCTTCTTCAGAAGAATGGCTACAATGGGCAGAATACCAACTGGTATGATGAAGTGTTTGAAAACTCATTGGCTCATCAGCACAGTCTTACCGTTCAGGCAAGCAATGGCAAAGGTCGTTTCCTTGCTAGTTTGAATATTTTGGACAATGATGGTATCGTGAAGGGCAACAAGGATACTTATAAGCGTTTCACAGGTCAGATCAATGCAGATTATGACATCTATAAATGGTTGAATGTATCGACCAATACCTCTTTCGAAAAATGGAAAACCAAGGGTGTGACCAAGGGATATGGTTCTTTGTTGAACTCTGTCGTATCTATCGACCCATTGACTCCTGCTTATATCAGTAATGTTGAGGACTTGGCTCCTAATATGAAGGCTCAGGTTGTGGCTGGTGGTCCTGTCATGAGAGACCCAAATCACAATAATGATTACTATGGCACCTCTAAGTATATAGAGGATGCAACAGGTAACCCTCTTGCCCAGCGTGATCGCCGTGATGTCTGGAACTCTGGTATCAATGTTCGTGGAACCGTGGCTGCTAACATCAAGCCATTCAAGGGATTTACTTACACTTCTCGTTTGGGTTATCGCATTACCCAAAGCAATTATCACAGCTATGAGGCTCCTTACTATTTGAGCTCAATGGCAAACAGCAGTCAGTACTCTATTGCAGCCAATACGAATAATGGCTTGTATTATCAGTGGGAAAACTTTGCCAACTATCTCAATACTTTTGGCAAGCATACTATTGGCGCGATGGTGGGTATGTCGTTCACCAAGAACCATAATGATAACAGTTCCATCAGTTCTACGGGTGCCGACATTCTTTCATCCTATGAGTCAAACTTCCGCTATATCGATTATTTGACAGCTGATGCAACTAAGAGCGTGGGCAATGCTCCTAATGATGCTACAGAGTTGGCTTATTTTGGTCGTATTTCTTATAACTATGACAGTCGTTACTTCTTGCAGTTCAACTTCCGTCGTGATGCATTCGACTCATCCAAGCTTTCCAAGAAGGCACGTTGGGGTAACTTCCCATCATTGTCTGCAGGTTGGACCATCAGTAATGAAAAGTTCTTCAAGGACCATGTCAGCCGTGATGCCGTTTCATTTTTGAAACTTCGTACTTCTTGGGGTCAAAATGGTAACATCAACGTATTGAACAACTACCGTTATGCTTCTACCATTGCGCTCAACCAGAGCTTCTATCAGTATAATCCTTCTATTGGTGATGGTAAGTTGACTTATGGTTCTAAGCCTACAGGTTTGGCTAATCCAGACTTGAAATGGGAAACCTCAGAGCAGGTTGACGTAGGTCTTGATGCTCGTTTCTTGAACGACCGTTTGACCTTAGGCTTAGATTGGTATCGCAAGACCACCAAGGACCTCTTGATAGAGATTGCTCCACTTCCTGAAATTGGCGTAAGTCAGAGTATCATCAATACTGGTAAAGTGCTCAACTCAGGTTTGGATATCGAATTGGGCTGGAGAGACCATATCAAAGACTTCAAATATGGTGTGACAGTTAATGGTTCTACCTTGAAGAATGAGGTAAAAGCGGTTTCTGATTTAGTGAACCGTATCAATGAGACAGGTATCAGCGGTTTCAATAACCAGTTGAGACCAACCTTCGAGGCAGGTCATAAAGTATGGTACTTCCGTGGTTACAAGTATGCTGGTGTGGCAGAAGATGGTAGTGCATTGTATTATGATAAGAATGGTGAGATAACTTCAGCTCCAACAGACGAGGATAAGCAAGACTTGGGTTCTGGAATTCCAACCTTCACCTATGGTATCACCCTCAATGCTGAATATAAGGGCTTCGATTTGACCGTCTTTGGTACTGGTGCTGCAGGCAACAAGATTTACAACTTGATGGTATCTGCCGACCGTCCATTGATCAATGGTATCGATCACTATTGGAAGAACTCATGGAGAGAAGACAGAACAAATGCCAAGTATCCTGATATGAAGCGTGTGGCTACCGACTGGATTTTCTTCAGCTCAGATGCTGCTGTATTTAGTGGTTCTTATTTCAAGTTTAAGCAGATTCAGTTGGGTTACACATTGCCAAGAACCCTTGTAAGCAAGGCAGGCATCACGAACCTTCGTGTATATTGCTCATTGGATGACTTTTTCACCATTACGAGCTATCCTGGTGCAGACCCAGAGACTGCTTCTGCTAACAACGGTGCTTCTCGTGGTTTTGATAATGGTGCCTATCCAACTTCCAAGAAGATGGTGTTTGGTATCAATGTAACATTCTAATCTTAAAAGACAACGACAATGAAGAAAATACTATTTTCATCAATATTAGCCCTGGCTGCAGTGGGAACCATGACTCTCACCACCTCTTGCGAGGACCAGCTTGATATCGAACAGAAGGGCGTCACTCCTACAGAGAACTTCTATAAGACCGATGCGGACGCAGAGGCTTCTCTTGTAGCAGCCTATGAAGGTTTCATGTGTAATGTTGTGGGGCGTAACCATGATGGTGGTGGTCCTGGTATCTACACTCCGTTGAAAATCATTACCAATATGTGTGGTGACGATGTTCTCTACGCCAGTGGTAATTATGGCGACCATGAGTTTAGTGGTATGATCAATGAGTTCCGTTATGATGCTGAGGCAGAGGTCATCAAGTATATGTATACCGGTCTTTACCTTTCGGTATATACCTGTAACTTGGTTATTGACAACTTTAAGGAAGCTGATTCGCAGGTGAAGAAACGTTGTGTGGCAGAGGCTCGTGTGCTTCGTGCTTACGACTATTTCTTGTTGGCAAACCTTTGGAACACTCCGCCTATGGTTGACCATGTGTTGAACGCAAGCGACCTTCCTTACAACTGTGATAAGGACCCAGACAACCCAATGAGCCATGAGGACTTGTTGCTTTGGATTGCCAAGGAATGTGAAGATGCTGCAGGCAACTTGGATGAGCGCAAGAGCAAGGACGACAAGGATGGTGCTGTTAAGGTGACCAAGGGCTTTGCGGATGCTTTGGCAGGTAAGGCTTATCTCTATGCTGGCAAGTACGATCAGGCTAAGTCTGCTTTGAAGAAGGTGATTGATTCTGGTAAGTATGCACTTGTGGATGGTGAGCACTATATGGATAACTTCCATATCGAAGGCGATGGCAATGCAGAGAAGGTCTTTGAGGTAAACTTCGAGTATAATGCAGGAAAAAGTAATTGGGGCGGTATGATTCAGCGTTCTAGTTGGATGGAGTCAAATGCTTGGAACTGGCGCTCAGGCAACTTCGTCATTGCTCCTCAGAAAGTTTATTGTGGTGGTATCGATGGTTGGGGTGGTCTTGGCGTACCTCAATGGTTTGGTGACCAATTCCATGAGAACGATGGTGACTCTTATCGTTTCAAGGCAACCTTGAAGCATATCGACGATGCTGTTTACCACATGTCGTATGGTAATGATGCCATCGATAACATGACGGATGAGCAGAAGAAAACCAGTGAAAAGATTGGTATCAATGACCCTACGCAAGGACTCTATGGTAACTCTACCTGGTTGGCATTCAAACAGTTGATGAAGGCATCCGACACCGATGGCAAAAAGTATGGTGATAATATTCGCTTGAACAACTATCTTGTGATGCGTTATGCTGAAGTATTGCTCAACTATGCTGAGGCTTGTTTGCAGACTGGTGATGCAGCTACCGCAAAGACCTATATCAATGAGATCCAGAAACGTGCAGGTTCTAAGACCATCAGTGAAACGGTAGATATGAACGTGCTCAAGAAAGAAAGATCTTACGAGCTTTGGCTTGAAGGTGACCGCTGGTTTGACATCATGCGATGGAAGGATGCGGAAGGCATCAAGCGTTTGGAAAATGTAGGTTCAGATGTTCCTCACCTCTTTGATAAGGTGTTCCGCACTCCAAAGAGTACAGATGAGAAGGTGATATGGGAGCATGGCACAGAAGCTAATAGTCGTTTCTATACTGTTTCTTCACATGCTGCAAAGGACGCAGGATTTACTGTAGGTTTCAAGACTGGCAAGCATGAGTTCTTCCCATACCCTCAGACTGTAAAGGATAAGAACCCTAACTTGGTTCAGAATCCTGGTTGGTAAAAAATAATGAAGGTAATAGATGGTGTTTTAAAATAATATTACCTAAGATTAATCTAGATAGAGGGAGCGTTTCGTCAGAAACGCTTCTTTTTTGTGTATAAGAATAAGATTTAACAGTTTAATTTGCTGGTTTTCTGAATTTAGTACTATCTTTGCAATCAAAACATAAAAATTCTAGGATTATGGTTATATATGTAGCAAATCCCCTTTATGACGCAGTGTTCAAGTACTTGTTGGAAGATGAACGTATAGCCAAGACTATTCTTTCTGCATTGTTGCAGAAGCAAGTTGTGGCAGTGGAAATGCGTCGCCATGAATATCCCAATATTTCTCGTGAAACAATATCAATGTTTCGCGTAGATTTTGCTGCAACCATTCGTGAGAATAATGGAGAAGAACATCTTATATTAATTGAGCTGCAGAAAACATGGCTTGAGACAGAAACCTTACGTTTCCGTCAGTATCTAGCTTTACAGTATAACAATAAGGAGAATATGAGAAAAGATACTGAGGGTAAATATGCACTGCCAACTGTCGCTGTTTATTTGTTGGGACATCGTGTCGGTGACATAAATGAACCTGTGGTTTATGCAAAGCACAAGGTTTATGATTACAGTGGAAACGAGGTGAAATTGAAAAAGCCAGATCCATTTGTGGAAAGTCTTCAACATGATAGTATTATTGTGCAGATACCTTTGCTGCATGGAAGGGTGAACAATCGAGTGGAAAAGGTGCTGAGTGTCTTTGACCAATCGCAGATTTATCCTCAAGACCAAAGGGTATTGAAAGTAAATGAGGATAATTATGTTGATGACGATGATATGGCTTACATCTTGCGACGTTTGCAGTCTGCGGCTTCTAATCCAGAGATTAGAAATCGTATGAATGCTGAGGACGAATTCTTTAAAGCAGTGGAAGACCGTGATACAGCTATCATGCAGAAAGAGGCTATCATTAAACAAAAGGATGCCGATTTAAAGCAAAAGGATGCCGATTTAAAGCAAAAGGATGAAGATTTAAAACAAAAGGATGAAGATTTAAAACAAAAGGATGAAGATTTAAAACAAAAGGATGAAGATTTAAAACAAAAGGATGAAGATTTAAAACAAAAGGATGAAGATTTAAAACAAAAGGATGAAGATTTAAAACAAAAGAATGAGTCTATTCGTGCTGCAGTTTTGGCTTTATATCATACAGGTATGAACGTAGTGACAATAGCTCAAACTATGAATATGGAAGTTGAGGTAGTGAAGAATATCGTATCTTAACTGTTGTAGAAAAGTATTGGTATTATGAAAGAAAAAGGGAGCGTTTCAACAGAAACGCTCCCTTTTTTGTATTTGGGCATAAATAATAAAGTATTTGATGCGTTGCGCAAAGTGAATGTGCGAGGATTTCTCTATTTTTGCAATAGAAATAGTAAAAAATAATAGTGGTAATCTCTTAACAATAAAAATAGAATGAAACAATGGTTGTGCGCCCTGTTGCTGGCGCTATCAAGTGGAGCTATGGCTCAGAACCCGATTATCAGTGGACAGTTTACCGCTGATCCTACGGCTCGTGTTTTTGATGGAAAGATGTATCTCTATCCTTCTCACGACATACCTAGTCCGATAGAAAAACTGAAAACCTGGTTTTGCATGCCAGATTATCATGTGTTCTCATCAGATAATCTGATGGATTGGACAGATCATGGCGTGATTGTGTCACAAGATAAGGTGCCTTGGGTACAGGATGGCTCTTATACCATGTGGGCTCCTGATTGTGTCTATAAAGACGGTAAGTATTATTTCTATTTCCCTGCTGCTCCAAAGGGAGTGGAAAAGGGGTTTGGAGTTGGTGTGGCAGTTGCCGACCACCCCGAAGGACCTTTCAGACCGATGTGGAAACCCATCAATGGTGTCAATGGCATTGATCCTTGCGTGCTAGTAGATAAGGATGGACAAGCTTATATCTATTGGGCAGGTATGGGATTGCGCATGGCAAAACTGAAGCCAAACATGATGGAGTTGGCTTCTGAACCTCAGTTGGTGGAAGGCTTGCCGGAAGGGTTTAAGGAAGGACCTTTTGTTTTTGAGCGCAACGGAAAATATTATTTCACCTTCCCATGGGTAAGAGAAAAAGATGGAACGGAGACCTTGGCGTATGCTATGGCCGACCATCCGATGGGGCCTTTCACTTTTAAGGGCATCATCATGGACGAGTCGCCTATGAAATGTTGGACCAATCATCATTCCATCGTGGAATACCAAGGTCAATGGTATCTTTTCTATCATCACAACGACTATTCGCCTAAGTTTGATAAGAATCGTTCTGTGCGTATCGACTCTTTGTCGTTTAATCCCGATGGTACAATCCAGAAGGTGAAACCCACCTTGCGTGGTGTAGGCATTACTTCCGCTCGCAGTCGCATCCAGATAGGTCGTTATTCGGCTCTTCTGGGTAATGGGGCAAGCATTGCCTATTTGGATGAGAAAGATTACTTTAAGGGATGGAAAACTATCTTTAAGAAATCGCCGGCAGCTCTTCTATATAATAATGTGGATTTTGGAGACGAAAAGGTAGAACAAATCACAGTTCGTACCAAGTCTGCCAAAGGCGGTATGCTCATAGTTCGTGCTGATGGACCAAAAGGTAAGGTCATAGCCAAGGTGAAGGTGCCAAGGTGTAAGGATTGGACAAATGTACAAGCAGCCGTGATGAATGCTCCTCAAGGCAAGCATGTGCTTTATGTAGCATTGCAACAAGGTGGCGATGTAGAGGTGGATTGGTTGGGCTTTGATGCCATGCCATGGGAAAAGGGTGCCTTTGAAACCCATCAATATCGCAATCTCTTTGCTGAGTTGGGCTATAAGAAAGCTGACATTGATAAAAAACTGAAAGAAGTATTCAATGAGGTCTTCTTCGGAAAGAACAAGGTGTATTTTGAAGTTGGTGACTCTATGGGTTACATTAGCGATGTGAAAAACCACGATGTGAGAACAGAGGGCATGTCGTATGGTTTGATGATTGCCGTACAGATGAACCGCAAAGATATCTTCGACCGTTTATGGAAGTGGGGAAAGAAATACATGCAAAACCAAAGTGGACCTTGGCAGGGATATTTTGCGTGGAGCTGTAAGACAGATGGAACTCGCAATTCCAATGGAGCTGCTTCTGATGGTGAACTTTATTATATTACTTCACTTATCTTTGCTTCCAATCGTTGGGGTAATGATACAGGCATCAACTATCTCAAGGAGGCTCAATATATATTGAACTGTTCTATGCAGAAAGCGGGTATGGATCGTACGACTCCACTTGTAGACTTAAGGCATCAGTTGATAACCTTTACGCCAGACCGTAACTGGGGCAGTACCTTTACAGACCCTTCCTATCATGTGCCTGCTTTCTATGAGGTTTGGGCAAAGTGGGCAAATGATGGACGCTCTACATTTTGGAATGAATGTGCACAAAAAAGTCGTGAATATCTGCATAAGTGTGTGAATGAGAAAACGGGTCTAACGCCAGACTATAGCAATTATGATGGAAGTCTATTGGGTGAAAAAACTGGAATCGTGGGAGACGCTTTCCGCTACGACTCTTGGCGAGTGCCAATGAACATCGCTCTTGATTATTCTTGGGCTTGCAAAGATAAGAATTGGCAACAGCATTATGCCAATACCGTTCAGAATTTCTTTTATTCGAAAGGTATAGATGATTTTGTGGACCAGTATAATGTAGATGGAACCATGGTGGCGGATACCTTGCAGGCTGGTGATTATCCGAAAGCATTGCGCCATTCCATCGGATTGGTGGCAACAACAGCTGCTGCATCGTTGGTAAGCACGCATATCAAAGGGCGCGAATTTGTAAATCGTCTTTGGGCGGCTCGTCATGAGCCCTACAAGGATGGATTCTTTGATGCTTATTATGATGGTTTGCTGAGGCTTTTCGCCTTTATGCATCTAAGTGGAAATTATAGAGTGATAGAACCAAATGACAAGAACAAATGATGAATAGAATCTTTTATAGTATATTGAGATTGTTGTGTTTATGTGGATTCTTTTTGGGGCATTCTGTAGCGAATGCCCAAAACAAGAATTTGCCAGAAGCAATCAGTCCTTATTTCTCTGCAGTGTCTAAACAAGCCGTTGCCCCTAACGCCATGGGTTTTATCCAGCGGTGGTTGCTTCTTGAACCTATATCTCTGCCTATCAAGTCGAATGTAGTATTTACTGATTCGTATTTGAAGGAAAGGTTCTATGCCCAATATTTTCCTAAGCAAATGGAAATGCTTCCTAAAGATGGTACAACAGTAAAGGTTGGCAAGGAAAAGTTGAAGTGGCATGCTTTGGATAGTAAACTTTATAATGTGAAGCTCTTTCGATTTGCTACATCTTTCAATAAGCCAAAGTATGGTGTGATGTTTTGGGCTGTTACGGTTGTTGACTGCACTGAAGAATTGAAGGA
Source organism: Lachnospiraceae bacterium (assembly GCA_963657465.1). Taxonomy (GTDB): domain Bacteria; phylum Bacteroidota; class Bacteroidia; order Bacteroidales; family Bacteroidaceae; genus Prevotella. The sequence continues at coordinate 1,892 of CAVKNU010000079.1, read as the reverse complement.
CATTCGTTTATCGGTGGGTTCAAATGGTGCCTCGATATGGTGGCTCAATGGAAACGAAGCAGTAATGCTGGAAGGTGATCGTCGCATGGTCCGTGATGATGTCGTATCGAAGAAACTAACCCTGAAGAAAGGTAGAAATATCTTGCGAGGTGCAGTCATCAATGGACCTGGAATGAGTGACTTTTGTGTGAGATTTATCGATGTCTTGGGTAATCCAGTAAGAAACATATCTATAAATGTAAGATAATCATGAGAAAATCATTATATATTTACATGCTTGGCATCTTATTGTCAGCCTCAGTTCAAGAAACGCAAGCGCAGGTAGGAGAACCTTTTATTCACGATCCGTCTACCATTGCCGAGTGTGACGGCAAGTATTATACCTTTGGCACTGGTGAGGGTGGACTTTGGTCGGATGATGGATGGACTTGGCAGAGTGGAGCTGTTCGTCCTGGTCGAGGTGCAGCTCCTGATGTTCTCAAGATTGGTAATCGCTATCTTGTGGCTTATAGTGCCACAGGTGGAGGACTGGGGGGCAGTCATCTAGGTGATGTTTTGACTATGTGGAATAATACGCTCGACCCAAAGTCGCCAGATTTTAAATATACGAAACCTGTTGTTGTAGCTTCTTCGCTAGACGATGAGGATTGTGATGCCATAGATGCAGGCTTGTTGCTTGACCCAACAACAGGTAGGTTATGGTTGAGCTATGGCACTTACTTCGGTTTTATCCGATTGGTAGAACTCAACCCGAAAACAGGTAAGCGAGTGGAGGGTAACGAACCTGTCAATATCGCCATCGACTGTGAGGCTACCGATTTAGTCTATCGCAATGGATGGTATTATCTTTTGGGAACTCATGGTACTTGTTGTGATGGGCCTAACTCAACCTATAACATTGTGGTGGGTCGTTCTCGAAAAGTGACAGGCCCTTACCTCGACAATGTGGGCAGAGACATGTTGCAAGGTGGTGGCAAGATGGTGATTGCTGCCAATAATTTGAAGACTGGTCCGGGGCACTTTGGTAGGTACATAGTGGAAAACGGTGTAGAAAAGATGTCGTTCCATTATGAGTCGGATTTTCTGCAAGGAGGCAGGAGTGTATTGGCGACTCGTCCCTTGGTATGGAAAAATGACTGGCCTGTGGCTGGTGAGGAGTTTCATGAAGGAACCTACGAGATTGAGTCTGAACGCAGAGGTTATGCCTTGGAACTAGCTGTTGATTTCGTGAGAATGGAGCGAGATATCGAACCTTTCTGGATTAAGCCAACGAAACCTTTGAAGCAAATTCAACCACAGAGTTTGGAAGAAGTGGAGGCGGGATGGCCTAAGGGTGATGTGGCAGTCAGAATGAACGATTATATGTTTCGCCCTCACCAAAAATGGACAGTCACTCCTGCTGGTAAAGGCGGTTATCTCGGAGGGCCTTATTATAAGATAAGTATAGAAGGCACTACTCGTTACCTCACAGCTACAGCAGAGCATGATGTCATCGCCAAACCGGAATTTACAGGTGAGGATGCCCAACTCTGGCGCATCGACCAACTCACCGATGGCACGTATCGCATCATGCCAAAGGCTGTGCCTGGTATAGATAAGAAGCTCGCCTTGGTGTCACTAGGTGATTGTACTCCAGGATTAGCTCCTTTCGATTTTGAGAGTGACAATTCAAAATGGAACTTTAGGCGACAATAGATGTTACGCAGAATACTACTTGTTCATGGCTATATGTGAGGAGTATATATATACAGCCTATGGTGCAAAAATATGTGTGCATTTACATTATTTTTTGTTATTAGAACATATTTTAAGCAAAAAACGCCTGTTTTTCTCTATACCAAGGCAGGACCTGCTCCGTACCAACGCTATACCAACTCCGTACCAAGTCTTAG
>CAVKNU010000078.1:0-11669 GCA_963657465.1 Lachnospiraceae bacterium | reverse complement strand
GCAGACTCGACTTCAATCCTGCCACCGACACCCTCCTGGATAAGGACGGCAACAGTGTGATGCTCGATGCGCCTACAGGCTTCACTTTCCCTCCTAAGGGATTCGCCGTAGAGGACAAGGGCTTCATTGCGCCAAGCGAGGAACACGCCAATGTAGAGGTGGTTATCGCTCCAGACAGCAACCGTCTGCAGAAACTCGCTCCGTTCGCCCCATGGGATGGCAAGGACTTGGCTGATATGCCGCTGCTCATCAAGACCGAGGGCAAGTGTACCACCGACCACATCTCGATGGCTGGTCCTTGGCTGAAGTTCCGTGGACACCTGCAGAACATCTCCGACAACCTCTTGATGGGTGCCGTGAACGCCTTCAATGGCGAGAGCAACAAGGTGAAAGACCTGCTCACAGGCGAATACGTGGAGGTTTCCACTGCCGCCAAGGATTATAAGTCGAAGGGCATCAGCAGCATCGTGGTGGCTGAGGATAACTATGGCGAGGGTTCTTCTCGTGAGCACGCAGCCATGGAGCCTCGTTTCCTCAACGTGAAGGTGATTCTCTCCAAGAGTTTTGCCCGCATCCACGAGACCAACTTGAAGAAACAGGGAATGCTCGCCCTGACTTTCTGCAACAAGGATGATTACAACAAGGTGCAGGAAGATGATCGTATCTCTTTGACTGGTCTCAAGGAATTTGCCCCTGGCAGTCACCTCACCGTGACCCTGAAGCACAAGGATGGCTCGGAGGACAGCTTCGAGGTGGAGCACACCTATAATGATACACAGATAGCATGGTTTAAGGCAGGTTCGGCACTGAACTTTGCCGCAAAAAATAAGTAGTTATGAACAAGGAGTATTTGATATATAAGTTGAGCGATGAGGTAAAAAACTCATGCAAGATAGACAAGGAGGCATTCAAGAAGTTTAACGTGAAGCGTGGACTTCGCAACGAGGATGGCTCTGGTGTGTTGGTGGGATTGACCAACATCGGTAACGTTGTGGGCTACGAGCGTGATGACGAAGGCAAGTTGATACCTACCGAGGGTAAACTTTACTATCGTGGTTATGAGCTTGACGATCTAGTTTCTCCACTCTTGAAGGAGAAGCGATTCGGATTCGAGGAAGTGGCTTTCTTGTTGCTCTCAGGTCAGTTGCCTGACAGGGAGGAACTGGATGCCTTCAAGGAACTTTTGAACGACAACATGCCGCTCGACCACCGCACTATTACCCACATCATCGAGTTGGAGGGCTCGAACATCATGAACATCTTGGCTCGTTGTGTGCTCGAGATGTACACCTTCGATCCTAATCCTGACGACATCAGCCGTGACAATTTGATGCGTCAGAGCATCGAGCTGATCGCCAAGTTCCCTACCATCATCGCCTATGCTTACAACATCTATCGCCACTCCGTGCAGGGCCGGAGCTTGCATATTCGTCACCCTCGTGAGAATCTCACCATCGCAGAGAATTTCCTTTATATGTTGAAGCACGAGAACTATACCGAGCTGGATGCTCGTATGCTCGACTTGCTCTTGATTATCCAGGCAGAGCATGGTGGTGGTAACAACTCTACTTTCACCGTACGTGTCACATCTTCCACTCGTACAGATACTTACAGCTCTATCGCCGCAGGTATCGGTAGTTTGAAAGGTCCTTTGCATGGTGGTGCCAACATCAAGGTTATCAATATGCTCCATCATCTGAAAGAGCAAATTAAGGATTGGAAGAATGTACAAGAACTTGATGTCTATCTAAAACGTATGCTCAATAAGGAGGCTTACGACAAGACTGGGCTCATCTATGGAATTGGTCATGCTGTCTATACTTTGAGCGACCCACGTGCTGTGGAGTTGAAGCGCTTGGCAGGTGAGTTAGCTAAGGAGAAGGGTCGTGAGGATGAGTATGAATTCTTGAAGTTGATAGAACAAGAGGGCATCAAGTGCTTGCAGGAACATCGTGGTGGAAACAAGCCTGCTTGTGCTAATTTGGACTTCTATAGTGGCTTCATTTATGAGATGATAGGTCTTCCGCAGGAGATTTATACCCCTATATTTGCCATGGCTCGTATTGTAGGATGGACGGCACACCGCATTGAGGAACTCAACTATGAGGGTCGTCGCATCATTCGTCCTGCTTATCGAAATATACAGGGAGAGCTTGATTATCAGCCAATTGACGAGCGATAAAACTGTGGAGAACGTATTTGCTTTTTACCCTAAAAAGGGGTTACAGTGGTTACAGTTAGTTACAGTTTTTTAAGCATAAGTATTAAGTATAAGATGTTTTGCTTACAAACAATAATAAGCAAAACATCTTATTTTTTATATTATACATTATTATTATATTATATATATTATTATATTATATTATATATATTATAGTATTATTATATACTATATATTTCTCTTAAATAAATAGGGGTATGTGGCTTAAAAAACTGTAACCACTGTAACCCCTTTAGTCTGTTTTCCCGCTCATAAGTCATAGTTTCTTATCTCCTAACTCTATGAGTTCTTACTGGTGAGTCTTAGAGCTTTAGAAGCCCTCAGGAAGTGCCATCCGAACGGTATCGTCTTTCCAAGTGCCATTCTTCTTGGCGAGTGCCATAGCCTTGTATTTCTCTTGGTGGGCTTCAGCTTTTTGTGCTGCACGTTCGGCTGCGGCTTTTATTTCTAGATTTTCTGCTATCATTTCTGGAGTAATTCGCCAAGTGCCGGCCATGCGAACGAGGTCTTTGATGACTTCTCCACCGCAAATCAAACCGGCTGTGGCAGGCACAAAGGCATTGCTGGCAGGGATGTCACGGCGGTCGGTACACTTTCGCATATCCTTGTTTGGACAAATGCAATGGAAGCGGCAACTGATATTTGGGTCGTCGATAGGGCGCAAAGGCTCTTCTTCACTATATACGACTTTTAGTTTTTTGATGCCCATCTTACGCAATTTCTTACGAATCACCTTGGCCAAAGGATCCATCTGAGTCTTGTTGATGTCGGTCACCTTGAAAGCAGTGGCGTCCATCTTGTTGGCTGCACCCATGCAAGAAATGATAGGAACCTTCAGGTCGTGACAACGCTTGATGAGGTCGAGCTTGGCTTTCACAGTGTCAATGCAATCCACCACATAGTCGAATTTGGAGAGGTCGATGACATCGGCAAACTCAGGCAGATAAAACATCTGGTATTTGTGCACGATGCAACGGCGGTTGATATCGTGGATGCGCTCCTCGCACACATCTACTTTGTGCTTGCCCACATTGCTGAGCGTGGCGATGATTTGGCGATTGACATTGGTGAGGCACACTCGGTCGTCGTCGATAAGATCCAGCTCGCCTACACCACTACGAGCCAAAGCCTCTACTACATATCCACCTACGCCACCTACACCAAATACAGCCACACGGCTACCCATCAATGTGTCAATGGCGGGCTTGCCCATTAAGAGCTGTGTACGAGAAAACTGATTCTGCATATTTATATCTTTTTACGATTTGAACGTTTTAATCTATTTTCGGGTTGCAAAGTTAATTATTTTTTCTGAATTGTATGGAATAAATTATGAAAATAATCAAATCTAAAAAACAAAAAGAAATATGATATACGTAATAATATACTACAAATGCGAAAAATATTTTTAAAAGCTGTTAAATTTCGGGGGGTAAAAATGAAAATTTGCTTTTGTCATATTTATTTCCTAACTTTGCGAATGGAATTTACTAATTGAATCTGTTGCTGTGCAGAGTGCTTATAAGCATTCTGATGTATGGAGTGTGAGAAGCATTCTGGGCGGCAAGATGATAAAAATGTTTAGCTTTGGAAAGGAACATGGAATTTGAGGAGTATTGGAACTCCCATCAGAAACAGCTCATTCTGAATGCACCTAAGAAAATGCAGAAGGATATGCTGGAAGCTACCAAACTAACCACTTTCATCGATTGGCTATTTTTTGTATTGCCTATTTGTGTGGGGGTGTTAGTACAGCCTTATTTCAATATGCCAAGCGAAATCGTGTCGTGGGTTTTGTCTATGTTGGTAGTGGTTGTGCTGTTCGCTGTCTTACAGATGGTTAAGCCTTATATTTCGAAGAAGAAAACTTCGATAGAGGCACTTCGAGAGATTAAGCGATATTATTGGCATCGATATGAAAAGTATGGCTTGGAAAAGCTAGAGCCTTGGACTACAGAGCAGTCGGAGGCGGAAACTACACAATCATGAAGTCACTCATGATGTCATCGGAAATGTATAATCCTTGACGAGTGAGTGACAGGTGATTATTTACAATCTTCATGGTGCCTAGGCTGGTGTGGCGATTTGCCTCTTGCATCAGCCCAAGGTAGAGCGTTTCACCAAATTCAGCCTTCATCTTGTCTAGGTTGATGCCGTCGCTCGTGCGGAGAGCGGTTGTGATGAGGTCGTTGAATCGGGTGTTGATGTCTAGCACTTCCTTTTCAGAAGGAAGCTGCCCCTGATTGATTTTCTGAATATATTCATGAATGTTCTCGATGTTCCAGCTTCGTTCTACGAGGTTGGATTTTTTTTGCCCCTTATTTTCTTTTTCATTTTCTGTGGTTAGACTCTTGCGGTAGGAGTGAGCAGCTGCTCCGATGCCGATGTAAGGCACTTCATGCCAATAGCTGCTGTTGTGGCGTGAACGATAGCCAGGACGTGCGAAATTGCTGATTTCATAGTGCTCATAACCAGCTTGGGTGAGTTGGGTGATGAGCGTCTCATACATGTTTCGACTTACCTCTTCATCGATTTCTTTGATTCTCCCGCTTTCTAGCATTCTGTAGAGAGCTGTTCCTTCCTCATACATCAGACTGTAGGCTGAAATGTGCTCTGCTCCAAGGTGAATGGCTTCTTCAATATCGTTTTGCCAGTCGGTGAGCGTTTCATTAGGAAAACCAAACATGAGGTCGATGCTGATGTTTGAGATACCTATGGCTCTGAGACGGTTGACGGCTTGGGAAACTTCTGCAGCACGATGACGACGATGGAGAAAGCGCAGACGATCATCATTGAAAGTCTGTGCGCCCATACTGATACGATTTATAGGAAGTTGTTGCAATGTCTGGCAAAATTCCTCGCTCACATCGTCAGGATTGCATTCCATCGTAATCTCCATTCCCTCGAAGATTTCGCTCTTCGCTCTTTGTCCTTTGCCTCCCAAATATTTCTCGATTTGCAGGAAAAGGTGAGTAAGCTGTTCTGCTGATAATTGGCTGGGGGTGCCTCCACCCAGATAAATCGTCTGTATGGGTTCTGAGACACCTAGTGCAGAGACTATGGGGCGCAATGTCATCTCTCGGCAAAGTGCATCAACGTATGCATCCCTCAATCTGAGGGATGTGGTGCTATAGAATCCGCAGTAAATGCAGCGGCTCTCGCAGAAAGGAATGTGTATGTAAAGTCCAGCCATGTTTTTTCCAATTAAATTCAATACTCAACATTCAACACTCTCTTATATATAATAAGGTGTAAGCCTGAAAATGAGTCTTAACAAGTTGCAAAATTACTAATATGTTTTAAATTATGGCATGTTTTTGCATGAAATGTTTGGGGATGTGCGATATTTTGCGTAATTTAGTAGCATGAAACCGAGAATCGCAAGGTTCGAAGGTTCCTTTTGACATATTTAAGTATAACCCTTAAAATCTATAAGCGTCATGAGAGTTTATCAGACTAACGAGATTAAGAACATCGCATTGCTGGGCAGTGCGGGTAGCGGCAAGACTACACTTGCCGAGAGTATGTTATTTGAAGCAGGCGTTATCAAGCGTAGAGGCTCTGTAGAAGCGAAGAATACGGTGAGCGACTACTTCCCAGTTGAATTGGAATATGGCTATTCTGTGTTCCCTACAGTATTCCATGTAGAGTGGAACAACAAAAAGCTCAATATCATAGATTGCCCTGGAAGTGATGACTTCGTGGGTGGTGCAATCACATCTCTTAATGTGACCGACCAGGCAGTGATTCTCATCAATGGACAGTATGGTCCAGAGGTAGGCACTCAGAATAACTTCCGTTATACGGAGAAGTTGGGCAAGCCGGTCATCTTCTTGATCAACCAATTGGATTCCGACAAGTGCGACTTTGATAACATTATCGCTACCATGAAGGATATCTATGGTCCTAAGTGCGTTCAGATACAGTATCCTATCGAGACCGGTTCTGGCTTCAATGCTCTCATTGACGTCTTATTGATGAAAAAATATTCTTGGAAACCAGAAGGTGGTGCTCCTATCATTGAGGAAATTCCTGAGGAGGAGATGGACAAGGCGATGGAATTGCACAAGGCTCTCGTAGAGGCTGCTGCCGAGAACGACGAGGGATTGATGGAGAAATTCTTCGAGAGCGAGAGCTTGACTGAAGATGAGCTCCGTGAAGGTATCCGTAAGGGTTTGGTTACCCGCAGCATCTTTCCTGTATTCTGTGTTTGTGCAGGCAAGTCGATGGGTGTTCATCGCTTGATGGAATTCTTGGGCAATGTGGTACCTTTCGTAAGTGAGATGCCTAAGCTTCACAACACTCGTGGTGAGGAGATTACTCCAGACAGCAACGGTCCTGAGAGCATCTATTTCTTCAAGACTGGTATGGAACCTCATATCGGTGAGGTGAGCTATTTCAAGGTAATGAGTGGCTCTGTGAAGAGTGGTGACGACTTGACCAATGCCGACCGTGGTTCTAAGGAGCGTATCGGACAGATTTACGCTTGCGCTGGAGCCAATCGTGTGCCTGTAGATCAGTTGAATGCTGGCGATATTGGCTGTACGGTGAAGATGAAGGATGTCAAGACTGGCAATACTTTGAATGGTAAGGACACAGAATGGCGTTTCGATTTCATCAAGTATCCTAACCCTAAGTACTCTCGTGCCATCAAGGCTGTGAATGCTCAGGATACCGAGAAGTTGATGGCTGCTCTCTTGAAGATGCGTCAGGAAGATCCTACTTGGATTGTGGAGCAGAGCAAGGAGTTGCGCCAGGTGATTGTTCGTGGTCAGGGTGAATTCCATCTCCGTACCTTGAAGTGGCGCTTGGAGAATAATGAGAAACTCAATGTGGTATTTGAAGAACCACGCATTCCATATCGTGAGACAATTACCAAGAAGGCTCGTGCTGAGTATCGTCATAAGAAGCAGAGTGGTGGTGCTGGTCAGTTTGGTGAGGTTCACCTCATCGTGGAACCATACGCAGAAGGTATGCCTGATCCTACATCATTCACTTTCAATGGTCAGGAGTTCAAGATGAACATCAAGAGCCGTGAAGAGGTTGACTTGGAGTGGGGTGGTAAGTTGGTATTCCTCAACTCTGTGGTTGGTGGAGCCATCGATGCTCGATTCATGCCAGCTATCCTGAAGGGTATCATGGATTGTATGGAGCATGGTCCTCTGACTGGTAGTTATGCTCGTGATGTACGTGTTATCGTGTATGATGGTAAGATGCACCCAGTGGATAGTAATGAGTTGTCATTCATGTTGGCTGCTCGCCATGCTTTCAGCGATGCGTTCAAGCAGGCTGGTCCTAAGATTTTGGAACCTATCTACGACTTGGAAGTTTATGTTCCTGCCGACTTCATGGGTGATGTTATGAGTGACTTGCAGGGGCGTCGTGCGCTCATCATGGGTATGGATAGCGAAGCAGGTTACCAGAAGTTGAGTGCAAAGATTCCTTTGAAGGAGTTGGCTAACTATTCTATCTCTTTGAGTTCGCTCACGGGTGGTCGTGCTTCGTTCACTACCAAGTTTGCTAGCTACGAGCTTGTGCCTACCGATATTCAGGCTAAGTTGATTAGCGAGCATGAGGCAGAATTGGCAAAAGAAGCAGAATGATATAAGTATTTTTAGCAATACAACATAGACGGCGTGCATGATCTCATGTGCGCCGTTTTTATATAGAATGGAGAATTAGATAATTGAATATTTGTAACTAAAATATAATTTTCTAGTTAAATCAAACAAAATAAGAGCAAATAATTAACGTAAAAGTGTTAACCAATTAAGAAATTTCCTATCTTTGCCATCATGAAAAAGAAAACGATTTGGACCATAGCCATCATCATGGGCTTTTCGTTCCTTGCATTGCTATTCCTGCAGTTAAGTTACATACAGGAAATGGTCAATATGAAAAAGGAACAGTTTGACGAATCAGTCAACAGAGCCTTATACCAAGCTTCAAGAAATTTGGAGCTGAACGAGACCCTGCGCTATCTAGAAAAAGATGTAAACGACACTGAGCGTCGCGCTTATCGTCGTGATTCTGTCGGGACTCGAAGCGGGCAGCCTGATGGGACTGTGCAGCATTCGCATCAATATTCGGTGCAAGGCAAGGATGGTACGGTGTATTCTTCGTTTGAACTGAAAACCATCGCTACCAATCCTGGCAATATGCCAAAGGCGATGATTCTCAGAACTGATAAGAATTCCATCAATGAGACGCAGAAGTCGCTTCAGGAGATAGTGAAGAATCGATATGTGTATCAGAAGGCTTTGCTTGATGAGGTGGTTTATTCCATCCTCTATTCGGCATCCGACAAACCGCTGAAAGAGCGTATCAATTTCAAGCAACTTGACCAAGACTTGAAGGCGGAGATGATGAACAACGGCATCAATATCCCTTATCACTTTACGGTGACTACGCAGGATGGAAGAGAGGTGTATCGTTGTCCGGACTTTACGGATGAAGGAGAGGAGTATAGTTATTCACAAGTACTCTTCCGCAATGACCCACAATCGAAGATGGGTGTGGTGAAGGTTCACTTCCCCGACATGAACAGCTACATCTTCTCTAGCGTGCGTTTCATGATTCCAAGTGTAATCTTTACTTTGGTATTGCTGATTACATTCATCTTTACCATAGTGGTCATTTTCCGCCAAAAGAGATATACGGAGATAAAGAACGATTTTATCAATAATATGACCCACGAGCTCAAGACGCCTATCGCCAGCATTAGTTTGGCGGCTCAGATGCTCAACGACTCTTCGGTAAGCAAGAGCGAACAGATGCAGCAACACTTGGGCAAGGTGATTAATGATGAGTCTAAGCGACTTCGTTTCTTGGTGGAAAAAGTTTTGCAAATGAGTATGTTCGATCGCAAGAAAGCGGTGTTCAAAAAGAAACAGCTCGATCTGAATGAGATGGTGGAGAATATTGCTAATTCCTTCTCACTTCGTGTGGAGCATACCGGTGGCAAGGTTTATACGGACATCGAGGCCATTGAGTCAAGTATCTATGTGGATGAAGTCCATTTCCAGAATGTTATCTTCAACTTGATGGATAATGCCGTGAAGTATCGCAAGCCTGACGAGCCGCTCAACATCACGATGAAGACATGGAACGACGAGCAGCACCTTTATCTCTCCATCAAGGATACGGGGCTCGGTATGAAGAAGGAAAACTTAAAGAAAATCTTCGATAAATTCTACCGAGTACATACTGGTAATGTACATGATGTGAAGGGCTTCGGCCTCGGATTGGCATACGTGAAGAAAGTTGTCGATCTGCATGACGGAGAAATCAAGGTGGATAGTGAGCTTGGCAAGGGCACAACTTTCACCATCAAACTGCCAGTGATACATGACTAGTGAGAATTTATAAATTAGAAATTACAAATAAATAATAGAATATTAATAATTAAAACGATAAGAATATGGAAGAGACAATTAAAATTCTTCTTTGTGAAGACGATGAGAACTTGGGTATGTTGCTTCGCGAATACTTGCAGGCAAAAGGTTACACCACGACATTGTGCCCAGATGGAGAAATCGGTTTCAAGGAATTCTCTAAGAACAAGTATGATATAGCTGTGTTGGACGTGATGATGCCTAAGAAAGATGGATTTACATTGGCTCAGGACATCCGTCAGACCAATGCGGATATTCCAATCATCTTCTTGACTGCTAAGACTTTGAAGGAGGACATCTTGGAAGGTTTCAAGATTGGTGCTGATGACTATATCACCAAGCCTTTCTCAATGGAAGAGTTGGTATTCCGTGTAGAGGCTATCTTGCGCCGTGTACGTGGTAAGAAGAACAAGGAATCTACCTTGTATCACATCGGTCGCTTCACCTTCGATACCCAGAAGCAGTTGCTCTCTATTGGGGATAAGCAGACCAAGTTGACAACCAAGGAGAACGAGCTCTTGGCTTTGCTTTGCTCTCATGCCAACGAAATCTTGCAGCGCGACTTTGCCTTGAAGACTATTTGGATAGACGACAACTATTTCAATGCTCGCTCTATGGACGTGTATATCACAAAATTGCGTAAGCATCTCAAGGATGATGAGCAGATTGAGATTATTAATATCCATGGCAAGGGCTATAAGTTGATTACTCCAACAGAGGAGTAAGCTATTTCTGAGGAAACGGGAAGAAATAGAAAAAGACAAAAGAAGGGATGATCGATTTGCTCGGTCATCCCTTCTTGAGTGAATAAATATAGCCTGCAATGCCTGCTATTACAAAGAATAGCCCCGCAAAAAGAGGCACGTTGCTCTTGATGTTCATGATGAAATCAATGACAAACAAGAGTACGCCCAATACAATGAACGTCAATCCTAAAGATTGGTTCATCTGTGGAATTTTCTTAAATTTGTTATTTTTCATAATTTCTACCGTTTTAGTTCGTAAAAATGTGAATTCTCCATCGTGATTCTTTCCATAAGGAAGCGAAAGAGTAAATATTTTCCGCAAAAGTACAAAAAATATTTGGTTATTTCAAAGAAAAGTTGTAATTTTGCACCGCAATTCGTGAAAAGGGTATGTTTTCGCACACACTTGATCGGAAAGCAAGAGAAATTTAATATTAATATTTAATCAATTTAAGTAGTATGAATCAATACGAAACCGTTTTCATTTTGACTCCCGTTTTGTCTGATGAACAGATGAAGGAAACGGTCGCTAAGTTCAAGAAGCTGCTCACCGATAACGGTGCTGAGATTTTGAATGAAGAGGCTTGGGGTTTGAAGAAGTTGGCTTACAACATCGAGAAGAAGACATCAGGCTTCTACAACTTGATCGAGTTCAAGGCTGAACCAACTTTGATTGACAAGCTCGAAACTGGCTATCGCCGTGACGAGAAAGTAATTCGTTACATGACTGTTAAACTTGACAAGTATGCTGCCGCTTACGCAGAGAAGCGTCGTGCAAAGCTTGGTAAAAAAGAGGAGGCTTAATCATGGCAGATCAGAAATCAGAAATCCGTTATTTGACCGCTCCTTCTATCGATACAAAGAAGAAGAAGTATTGCCGTTTCAAGAAGAGCGGTATTAAGTACATCGACTATAAGGATCCAGAGTTCTTGAAGAAGTTCTTGAACGAGCAGGGTAAAATCCTTCCACGTCGTATCACAGGTACATCTTTGAAGTATCAGCGCCGTGTAGCACAGGCTGTTAAGCGTGCTCGCCAGATCGCTTTGCTTCCTTACGTAACCGATTTGATGAAGTAATTTAAGGAGGAGAAGAAGAATGGAAATTATTTTGAAGCAAGATATTATCGGTCTTGGATACAAGAACGATATCGTTAATGTAAAGAGTGGTTATGGTCGTAACTACCTTATCCCTACAGGTAAGGCTGTTATCGCTTCTCCATCTGCTAAGAAGCAGTTGGCTGAGGATTTGAAGCAGCAGGCTCACAAGCTTGAGGCTATCAAGGCTGAGGCTGTAAAGAAGGGCGAGGCT
>CAVKNU010000077.1:0-11681 GCA_963657465.1 Lachnospiraceae bacterium | reverse complement strand
ACCTGCGACCACCTGTTCCCAAAACAGGAGCGCTACCGGGCTGCGCTACACCCCGTTGACAATCATTTTCGACTCTTCTATTACTAGAGGAAGCATCATTTCTGATTTGCGGTTGCAAAGGTACTACAATTATTTTATTCCACCAAATTTTTTCGAAACTTTTTTCTATGTTTTTTGTTTTTTCATGGAAAACTAGGTCTTTTCCATGAGGAAATCCCCTGATTCATATTTACAGAGACAGTATTCCACCGCTATCTACCATAGACAGCTCCCCTATCTGCCATAGTTAGCCCTCCTAAATGCCATAGATAGCCCTCCCAAATGACATAGATAACTTCACCAAACAGTATAGATAGTTTTCATTATTCCATTTATTGATTCCTTATATATAATAAGGTGTATATTGTAGAAAACAAGAAACGCAGTCGTAACTGTGATTACAACCGCGTTTCTTACATATCATAAATCCTTAAATATATTACTTAATAATGCCTTCCTCTACAAAAATCTTCTTGAGAATGACAACAGCCTTCTCCACCTGCTCCTTGGTATGAGTAGCCATGAGGGCAAAACGCACCAAAGTATCCTGAGGAGCACATGCTGGAGGAATTACTGGATTGATAAACACACCTGCATCATAAGCCATCTTTGTAACAATAAATGTTTTCTCTGCATCACGTACATAAAGAGGAATGATAGGGCTCTCAGTCTCACCAATCTCGAAACCTTCCTCACGGAAACGCTTCAATGCATAATTGGTTACATCCCAAAGATTCTCAAAACGCTCAGGCTCATTCTGAATGATATGCAAAGCCTCGAGTGCAGCAGCTGTTGCCGCAGGAGTATTAGATGCACTAAAGATATAAGTACGGCAGTTATGACGCAAATAATTGATAGTATCCTTATCTGAAGCTATGAAACCACCAATAGAAGCCAAGCTCTTAGAGAACGTACCCATAATCAAGTCAACTTCATCTGTCAAGCCGAAGTGATCACATACACCACGTCCTTGCTTACCGAACACACCCAAGCCATGAGCCTCATCAACCATGATTGAGCAGTTATACTTATGCTTCAATTTCACGATTTCTGGCAGATTAGCCAAATCACCCTCCATTGAGAATACGCCATCAACAACGATCAACTTAATAGCCTCCTGAGGAAGATTCTTGAGCACACGCTCCAAGTCCTCCATATCATTATGCTTGTAATGAAGCTGAGTTGCAAAAGAGAGACGACGACCATCTACAATACTAGCATGATCACGGTCATCACAGATGATATAGTCGTTACGACCTACCACACATGCCAAGACACCTTGATTTACAGAAAAGCCTGTAGAGAAACAAAGAGTCTCATCCTTATGCATAAACTCTGCAAGCTCTTTTTCGAGTTGCACATGTAAATCGAGGGTTCCATTCAGGAAACGACTTCCTGCACAGCCTGAACCATACTTATCAAGTGCAGCTTTTGCCGCATCTATAACACGCTGATCATTTGTCAAACCCTGGTAAGCATTAGAACCGAACATCAAGATCTTATGACCATCGATGTCGGTAACCTCTGTCATCTGCTTACTTGTAATCTCACGAAAATATGGATACACACCGGCAGCCATATACTTCTGAGGTTCACGATAATTCTTGTATCTTTCTTGTAATTGTCCCATTATTAATAGGTATACTTTTATAATTTTCTAGTTTACAGGGTGCAAAGATACAAAAAAGAACTTAGAAATCATATATTTTTTAAAGAAAGTTGACTTTTAGTGTTTTTTTAGTATGCAAATTCCTCTTTTTCGAGGTATTTTTACTAATTTTGCACCTACATATTACACAAATTCTTTGCACGAATGAAGAAAAAGATAGTTTTTATCATGAACCCGATTTCAGGCACTAGCAGCAAGTCTGCCATACCAAGCCTGATAGATTCGACTTTGGATAAAGAGCTTTTTGAGTACGAGATTAGGATGACCGAAAGGGCCGGGCACGCCTCCGAGATTGCCAATGAAGCCAAAAACCGCCATGTGGATATCGTGGTAGCTGTGGGTGGAGATGGCACCGTGAACGAGGTGGCACGCTCCATCGTACACTCAGACACAGCACTTGGCATCCTTCCATGTGGCTCAGGCAACGGATTGGCACGCCACCTACTCCTACCAATGAACCTCAAGAAATGCCTCGAAATCATCAACCAATGCGAGATTCACGACTTAGACTATGGGGTAATCAATGATTATCCTTTCTTCTGCACTTGCGGTATGGGATTCGATGCTTTCGTCAGCATGAAATTTGCCGAAAGTGGTAAGCGTGGCCCGATTAGTTATGCAGAAAACATCTTGCGTGAAGGACTGAAATACAAGCCAGAGACCTACACATTGGAAGACGAGACAGGTACCAAGCAATATAAAGCATTCCTTATCTCTTGCGCCAATGCATCACAATATGGCAACAACGCCTATATCGCCCCACAAGCTTCCATGAGCGATGGTCTTATGGATGTCATCATCATGGAGCCATTCGATGTACTTGAAGCACCACAGGTTAGTTTCGACATGTTCAACAAAACCCTCAACAAAAACTCGAAAATCAAGACCTTTAGGTGCAAGAAGCTACACATCACACGTAGCAAACCAGGAGTCATCCACTACGATGGCGACCCAGTCATGTCAGGAACAGACATCGATGTGCATCTAGAAGAAAAAGGCATCAAAATAATAGTCAATCCTTTTGCAGATAAGAATTCTCGCAAACCGAACATTATCCAATCCGCGTTTGCAGACTTCTTCAATGACATCAATGCCGTACGTGACGACATCACAAGACAAGGAAAAAAAGTGGAAGCACTCAGCAAACTAGTGCAACGAAAGCTAAACATATAAAGACATCTCCGTTTTAAGCATCAAGAAATGCCCCAATTGCCATAGAACCAATTGAGGCATTTCTTATTTATCTAAATAAAAATCCTTCGTGATTTCCGCATACCATTCAGAGCGACTCCCATCATTTTTTGTCAGAATTTCCTCCTCTATTTCCAATTCTCCCAAACGCTGTTTTGCGAATGTCATCATATAACGTTTTGGTATTTTCCGTTCGACTGTTTTCACGGCACATTTTCTAACCAAGTAGAAGCCAAGAACACAAGCTTCAGATTCCACAACGTCAACGACTTCAGAAGGTATTATCACAGAAAACACACCATCTTTTGCCAGTAACCTTTTTGTATGGCGCAACAACTCTGCAAAACTCAAAGAATCCGTATGTCTTGCCAACGCCCGTTTATTGTCAGGATTTTTCTTACTATCCACAAAAAAAGGAGGATTGCTAACTATTGCATCAAAAAGTGGCATTGTAGTATCATCTTCCTGCGACAAGAAGTCTTGAAATCGACAATGTTCTATTTTCACTCGTTCCCCAAAAGGACTCGACATAACATTCTCCATAGCTTGCTCACATGCATCCCTATCAATATCAATACCCAACACTTGCGCTTGAGGGAAACGCTGAGCCATCATCAACGCAACCAATCCCGTTCCACAGCCCACATCCAGGATTCTTTTTCCACCCATAGCCCAAGCACCTATCAAAACGCCATCCGTACCAACTTTCATGGCACAACGGTCTTGTTTTATCTCAAATTGTTTAAAACAAAAATTTGCCATTTGCTTTTCTCTTTATTATTTTTACAGTACAAAAACGACATTTTGAACTTTTTATTTTGTTGTTTTACAAGAAACATACCTCTTTTTATATAAAATTAGCTATATCTATGATGGAAAATTCAACAAAAATAGCTACCTTTGCACTTCAAAATGAGTACAAATTAGATATGAATAAAAAAACAAATACACAGGTACAGATGATAGCCGATTTTGATGGCGATGCTTCTGTATTAGTTGCCCAAAGAGAATCAGGAGTTTACCCTACGCTTTGCACGCGTAGTCTCGTTCTGTTCCCAACCGTTCTCGCTCCAATCCTTATCGGAAGAGCGGAAAGCCAAGCACTTGCAGAAATGTTGGAGAAAAATCCAGACACAGTATTCTGTATTTTCTGTCAGAAAGATGAATCTGCAGAAAAGCCTGACACAAACGACCTTTACCCAGTAGGTATCTTTGCCAAACTGATCAAGGCTCTCGACTTACCTACCCCAGGCAACAATATTACTATTGCCGTACAAGGACTCGGAAGATGTCAACTGAACGAAGTAGTCAACAAAGCGCCTTATTACGAAGCCAAAGTAGAAAGCTTACCTGAAGTTTGGCCAAAGAAAGACGATGTTGACTTTCAGATGCTTTCCGACACACTTCATTCCGAGACAGTAAAGTACATCCAAGCCAACGAAGAGTTGCCTGACGAAATCATATATAGCCTCAATCATATTTCCAACCCTATAATTAAGGCTAACTACATATTCACTAATATGCCATTCGACGTGGAAGACAAGATTAAGTTGCTCAGCGCAGAGAACTTGTCCGACCGTATTCTTCAGGCACTAAAAGTAGAGCACAAAGAGATGCATCTCTTGAGAATCCAGTCTGAGATAAGACAAAAGACAAGAGTAGATCTTGACGAACAGCAACGTGAATATTTCTTGCAGCAGCAACTCAAAAACATCAAGGAAGAATTAGGAGGCAATACAAATAGCCCTGAGAAGAAGGAACTGCTAGAAAAGGCAAACACAAAAAAATGGAATGAGAATGTAGCTAAGATGTTCAAAAAAGAATATGCGAAACTCGATTCCATTCATCAGCAAAATCCTGAATATACCATTCAGATGAACTACTTGCAAACCCTAGTAGATTTGCCTTGGAACATATTTACCAAAGACGATTTGAGTCTGAAACGTGCCCAACGCATCCTTGACAAAGACCACTATGGCATGGAAAAAGTAAAGGAGCGAATCTTAGAATATCTAGCAGTAAGAGCACTGAAGGGAGACTCAAAGAGTCCTATTCTCTGCCTTTATGGCCCTCCAGGAGTTGGCAAAACCTCTTTAGGAAAGAGCATTGCCGAAGCTATGAAACGTAAATATGTACGCATTTCACTAGGAGGTTTGCACGACGAAGCTGAGATTCGAGGCCACCGTCGCACCTATATTGGCGCTATGCCAGGGCGTATCATCAAGAATATCCAAAAGGCAGGCAGCAGCAATCCGGTATTTGTCCTTGATGAAATTGACAAGGTCTCAAAGATTAATCATAATGGCGATCCTGCGTCTGCCTTGCTGGAAGTACTTGACCCAGAACAAAACAAGGCATTCCACGACAACTACTTGGATATCGATTATGATTTATCGGAAGTGCTCTTCATCGCTACAGCCAACGACATCAGTTCCATACCTCGACCATTGCTCGACCGCATGGAGCTTATTGAAGTAAGCGGGTATGTGACAGAAGAAAAAGTCGAGATAGCCAAACGACACCTTGTTCCTCGTGAATTAGAGAACACAGGACTTGACAAATATGAGCCAAAAATTAAATTCACGAAGCCAGCCTTGGAGCACATCATCGAACACTACACACGCGAAAGTGGTGTTAGACAACTTGAGAAGCAAATCAACAAGACCTTGCGCAAGATGGCATTTAAGCTAGCATATACGGAAGAGTTGAAGAGTACCAATATCACACCAGCTGAAGTCACAGAATTGCTTGGCACCACTCCATTCACACGTGACATTTACCAAGGTAATGATTATGCGGGAGTGGTTACGGGATTGGCCTGGACATCCGTTGGCGGAGAAATTCTCTTCATCGAAACATCGCTAAGCAAGGGTAAGGCTGGCAAGCTAACTTTGACTGGCAACTTGGGCGACGTCATGAAAGAATCAGCCATCATCGCCCTAGAATATGTCAAGGCGCACATTGACTTACTGGGTGTCGATTATCGTATTTTCGAGAATTGGAACATCCACATCCACGTGCCAGAGGGAGCTACTCCAAAAGACGGTCCTTCCGCAGGTATAACCATTGCCACAAGCATTGCGTCTGCCATCACCCAGCGCAAGGTTCGCAAGAACACTGCCATGACTGGCGAAATTACATTACGAGGCAAAGTGTTACCTGTAGGTGGCATAAAAGAAAAGATTTTGGCTGCCAAACGTGCAGGCATCACAGAGATCGTGATGTGCAAAGACAACAAAAAAGACATCGAGGATATACCTGAGAAATATCGTAAGGGGGTAAATTTCCACTATGTCGAAAATGTGGCTGATGTTTGGAAGTTTGCTCTTACCGACGAAATGGTAGATAACCCTATCGACTTCACGATCAAGAGCAATAAAGAAAACAATACAGATAAAAAAGAATAAAATGAAATTTGAACTACAAGTTACAGATAAAGCCAGCGATGCTCGTACCGGTATCATCACTACCGACCACGGCCAAATAAAGACACCTATCTTCATGCCTGTAGGTACAGTAGGAACCGTGAAAGGCGTACATTTTGAAGAATTGCGCCAACAAGTGAAAGCCCAGATTATCCTGGGCAACACCTATCACTTATACCTACGACCAGGTCTTGAGGTACTTAAGGCCGCAGGAGGTTTACATGGCTTTAATGGTTGGGAACGCCCTATCCTCACAGATAGTGGCGGATTTCAAGTATTCTCGCTCACAGGCATTCGAAAGCTGAGAGAAGAAGGCTGTGAATTTCGTTCCCATATAGATGGAAGCAAGCACATCTTTACTCCTGAGAATGTGATGGATACAGAACGAATTATCGGTGCAGACATCATGATGGCACTCGACGAATGCCCTCCAGGACAAAGTGATTTCCAATATGCAAAAAAAAGCTTGGAGATGACCCAGCGCTGGCTTGACCGTTGCATCAAACGTTTTAACGAAACAGAACCACTTTATGGTTACCAACAAAGTCTTTTCCCTATCGTACAAGGATGTACATTCCCAGAATTACGACGCGAAGCTGCCAAATTTGTAGCAGACAAGGGTGCTGACGGAAATGCTATTGGTGGACTTGCAGTAGGTGAGCCTACAGAAGTCATGTACGAGATGATAGAGGTGGTCAATGAAATCTTGCCAAAGGACAAGCCTCGCTATCTAATGGGTGTAGGCACACCTCAAAATATTCTTGAAGCTATCGAACGTGGTGTAGATATGTTTGATTGTGTCATGCCAACTCGCAATGGACGCAATGCCATGCTTTTCACCTACAATGGCACCATGAACATGCGTAATAAGAAATGGGAAATGGACTTCAGTCCAGTTGATCCTGACGGATGCGACATCGACCGTATCACAACCAAGGCATATCTTCATCATCTATTTAAGGCACAAGAGTTGTTGGCCATGCAAATAGCTAGCATCCACAACCTTGCCTTTTACCTCAGACTCGTCACCGATGCTCGTCATCACATTGAGCAAGGCGATTTTGTAACATGGAAAAATTCGATAATCGACCAATTGGGTCAAAGAATATAAAATGAAGACTTACAAACAAATAAGGAAACATCGCAAACTATACAAGTTTGGCAGATGGCATCGCAAACATTTTGCATGGCTCACCAAGTCGATGCGATGGATAGCCCATAAATTAAGATTCTTGAGATTTCTGAAATACGCCAACCCTTTCAGATATGTCAAGAAGCTCGATTGGTATATTATCAAAAAATTCGTGGGTTACTACTTTGTGAGTATTGCATTGATTATCTCTATCGCCATCGTATTCGACTTTAATGAAAACCTGGCAAAGTTTACAGAAAACCATGCACCTGCACATGCCATTATTTTCGACTATTATGCCAATTTCGTGCCTTATTTTGCCAACTTGTTTAGTGCCTTGTTTGTGTTCATCGCAGTCATTCTCTTTACCACAAAGATGGCAAGCAACTCTGAGATTATTGCAATCTTGGCATCGGGCGTATCATTCAAACGATTACTACGTCCTTACATGCTTACCTGTGTAATGCTCTCTGCCCTCTCCTACACATTGGCAGCTTATGTGATTCCCCATGGCACTATCACCAAGCAAAACTTTGAGAACATGTATAGGAAGAAGACGAGAAACACTTCAGCCGAGAATGTGCAACTACAAGTTGACAAAGGTGTTATCGCCTATATTCAACATTACGATAACAATCAGAAAAAAGGTTATGGATTCTGTCTTGATAAATTTCAGGACAAGAAGTTAGTGAGCCACCTCACTGCTATGGAAATACAATACGACACCATTTCCGATTCCAAAGACCATTGGAAATTGAGTAGTTGGAAAATCAGAAAACTACAGGGAATGAGAGAGCACATCACAAGTGGGGCGAGAAAAGATACGCTGATCACGATGGAACCAACTGATTTGGTGTACTCTAAAGGACAACAAGAAACCTTTACGAGTCCAGAATTAAAAGACTACATATCCAAGCAAACCAACCGTGGCTCTGGTAATGTCGTACAGTATCAGGTGGAATACCACAAACGTATCGCATCCTCTTTCGCCTCCTTCATCCTCACCATCATAGGTGTGTCGCTCACATCACGCAAGCGAAAAGGAGGTATGGGCATGTCATTGGGTATCGGTCTAGCACTCAGTTTTGGCTACATCATGCTACAGACTGTTTGTGCCACATTCGCCATCCAAGCCAATTTTCCACCAATGCTTGCAGCATGGTTGCCAAATATAATTTATGTTTTCGTTGCATACTTCTGCTATCGAAAAGCACCAAGATAAAATTATTCTTGCAACTAGAGAGAAACAAAGATTAAACATTACAAATTAAACATTATTATAATGTATTTTGACGAATTAGATTTAAACGACAATGTGCTCGATGCGCTCTATGACATGCACTTCGACACTTGTACCCCTGTACAAGAAAAATGTATCCCTGAGATATTAAAAGGCAATGATGTGCTAGGTGTTGCACAGACTGGAACCGGAAAAACTGCTGCTTATCTTCTGCCAATACTCAGCAAGTTGGAAGATGGCGGTTATCCTTCTGATGCCATCAATTGTGTTATCATGTCACCTACTCGTGAACTTGCACAACAAATAGATCAAGCTATGCAAGGCTTTAGCTATTATCTGCATGGTGTGAGCAGTGTTGCTGTATATGGAGGTAATGACGGCAACAGATACGACCAAGAGCTCAAGAGCCTACGCATGGGTACTGATGTTGTAATAGCTACTCCCGGACGTCTTATCTCGCATATTTCACTTGGAAATGTTGACTTAAGTAAAGTTAGCTTTTTCATTCTTGACGAGGCAGACAGAATGCTCGATATGGGATTTGCTGATGATATCAAGACCATAGCCGCCAAATTGCCAAAAACATGCCAGACCATCATGTTCTCTGCCACTATGCCTGAAAAGATTGAAGATTTGGCAAAAACTTTGTTGAACAATCCTATCGAAATCAAATTGGCAGTAAGCAAACCAGCCGAGAAAATCAAGCAAAAAGCTTATGTATGCTACGAGACACAGAAAATGGATATTATCAAAGACATCTTTAAGGCTGGTGACTTAAAACGTGTCATCATCTTCTGTGGAAGCAAGATGAAGGTTAAGCAAGTGGCAGGTTCCCTACAACGTAAACATATCAACTGCGGCGAGATGCACTCCGACCTAGAACAGGCAGAGCGTGACAACATCATGTTCAAGTTTAAGAGTGG
The DNA here is from genome assembly GCA_963657465.1 of Lachnospiraceae bacterium. Lineage (GTDB taxonomy): Bacteria > Bacteroidota > Bacteroidia > Bacteroidales > Bacteroidaceae > Prevotella. The sequence continues at coordinate 2,062 of CAVKNU010000077.1, read as the reverse complement.
ACAAATTGACGTTTTGGTGGCTACCGACATTGTAGCACGAGGTATTGATATTGATGATATCGCCCTAGTAATCAACTACGATGTACCACATGACACAGAAGATTATGTGCATCGTATTGGCCGTACAGCTCGTGCTGACCGTGACGGTGTAGCTATCACTTTTGTCAGTGAGGATGATATCTATTGGTTCCAGCAGATTGAGAAATTCTTAGGAAAAGAGGTGGAGAAAGTGGCTCTTCCAGAAGGTTGCTCAGAAGGACCAGCCTACACAAAAATGGGGAAACCAAAGAAGCCGGGCAACAATAGCGCCAAAAATCGCCGTCGCAAAGACCGCGACCAAACAGCTCATAAGCGCAAGCCAAACAATAATAAGGGAACCCGTCCAGAAAAGGTTGCCAAACAGGAGAAAAATGGAGAAGTGCCAAATCAAGGGCAATCCAACAACCGCACTAACAAGAATGCAAATCGCCCTGAAAAGGATAATAAGCGACCAAAGCAGAACTATAATAAGCGCAAGAACCATTCGAATGGTTACAAGCGCAATGACAGCAATGCTCCACAAGCAACCAAGAGCACAAGCAAAGCTGGCAAACCAACACAACGCAAAACGACTCCTATCGTTAACCCTCAAAAGAAGGAAAATGTTGTGAAGAAGTTTATTAAGCGACTTTTTGGATTTAAGAAATAATTTCTAGCCCTTGGTACACACATGTATCAAGGGCTTTCAATACTGCTCTAGATAAGATGACCCCAAAAGCATCATATATCATCATTTCTATGATTCTCAACTTTTTGTGCCTTGTTATACCAACAAATGCACAAAAAGTTGAGAAAAATGACTATTTTTACATACTCAATACTCATAGTGGGCTATCGGACAACCATATTCTTCAAATGATACAGTTGTCTGACGGTAGAATGGCCATCGAAACGAATAAAGGCATTAATATATATGATGGCAAAAAATTTCAATTTATTCCTTTGACTTCAGCTGAAGCCCACCCCCTTTCATCCTACAAAGGCCATATCCATCTCTATGCAGACAACAAAAACCGACTATGGATAAAAAATACCCAACAAGTATTCTGCGCAGATCTCAACAAATGCCAACTCATCAACAATCCACTAAACCAACTTACTACAGAAGCAGAAGCAAAACAAATCAGTGATCTTTTTGTGGATAGTAACCGAAACGTGTGGTACATGATTGGTAACCATTTGACTAACGCTACTACCCATCATACTATTTCCTTAAAAGAATCTTGGGGAAATCTACAAGACATGGATATTGATGCACAGCACATATACACATTCCATGAAACGGGTATTGTCGCTGCCTTTACCAAAGGAGTACTTGATTACACGGCATCTGCTTATCCATCTTCTAAATCTCAACTATATAGCAGTACTTCACTTATCGTGAAAACGCCTCACGAACAGTTTTATCAAATCAGAACAGGATTTGACAAAAGCACCCAAAAGCAAACCTCCATCTTCCTTCATTTTGATCCCCATAAAAGAAAATATGAAACTATATTCAATTGTGATTACATTCTACATACACTCAATATGTCGTCGGACAATCAAGCCTTGATCAGTAGCCAACACGGTTATTTAATGTTTGATTTTAAGCTCGGAAATTCGCCTCGTGAAGTTCGAGAACTAGCCCTACCCGATGGAAAGTCTCTTGTCACAGGTATCAATACGGTATATAAAGATCAAGATGGAGGCATTTGGCTAGGAACTTACAATGATGGTCTTATCTATGTCTCCCCCATGCTTGGTCTATTCTTCACTATAGACAAACCATGGTGGCACTCTGCATGGAACATCACAATGATTGTCTTTTTCCTCCTCGTATTAGGTATTATTATTTACCTGTCATTGCAAAGAAGAAAAAAAATGCCCCCAAAATCCCATGATGTCATAGAAGAAATCCCTACGCCTGATGAACCAATTTTCCTCCAAAAAGCAAGATTACTCGTAGAACAACATCTACAAGATGGAGAATACGGTGTAGAGCAACTTGCCAATGACCTCTGCATGGAGCGAACAGGATTAT
>CAVKNU010000076.1:0-11729 GCA_963657465.1 Lachnospiraceae bacterium | reverse complement strand
TTGACCAGCAGCACAAGGACATCGACCCAAACAAGACGGTATATGAGGTTATCTCACAAGGCAACGAGACTCTTCGCCTTGGTGGAAGAGACGTGAATGCCCGTGCCTACATCTCTCGCTTCAACTTCTCTGGTACCGACCAGAGCAAGCTCTGTAGTGTACTTTCGGGTGGTGAGCGCAACCGCTTGCAGCTCGCCCTTGCCTTGAAGCAGGAGGGCAACGTGCTTCTTCTCGATGAGCCTACCAACGACATCGATGTGAACACACTCCGTGCCTTGGAGGAAGGTCTTGAGGCATTCGCTGGTTGTGCCGTGGTCATCAGTCACGACCGTTGGTTCCTCGATCGTATCTGTACCCACATTCTTGCCTTCGAGGGCAATGGTGAAGTATTCTTCTTCGAGGGAAGTTACTCGGAATATGAAATCAACAAGGCAAGACGTCTTGGAGATACCGAAATCAAGAAAGGTCGCTATCGCAAGTTGATGGAAGAATAATGTTTGTTGCACAAATCTCTTTATTTGCGCACATTATGACTTAAAATGTGCAATTAAATTACGATTTATTTGTGTAATACATAAAAAAATGGTACTTTTGCGGTCGTGTTTGTCCCAAATTAGACTATGCCCGTCCTTTTAATCGAACTCGCATGGGGCAACTTGAGCACTAACACTAACAATTTGATTAATAACAATAACCATTAATTGATATGAGTTTAAAAATCGTAGTACTTGCTAAGCAGGTACCTGACACAAGAAATGTGGGTAAGGATGCGATGACAGCCGAAGGCACCGTGAATCGTGCAGCCCTTCCTGCAATCTTCAATCCTGAAGATTTGAACGCATTGGAGCAGGCTCTTCGCTTGAAAGAGCAGAATCCAGGTTCTACAGTTGGTATTTTGACAATGGGTCCTCCACGTGCTGGCGAGATCATCCGTCAGGGTCTTTATCGTGGTGCAGACACAGGTTGGTTGCTTACCGACCGTCTCTTCGCTGGTGCTGATACACTGGCTACTTCTTATGCCCTTGCTACTGGTATCAAGAAGATTGGCGACGTAGACATCGTTATCGGTGGTCGCCAGGCTATCGACGGTGATACCGCACAGGTAGGTCCACAGGTGGCTCAGAAGTTGGGATTGAACCAGGTGACATACGCCGAGGAAATCCTCAAGGTAGAGAATGGCAAGGCTACTATCCGTCGCCACATCGACGGTGGTGTTGAGACCGTAGAGGCTCCATTGCCAGTGGTTATCACCGTGAATGGTAGTGCTGCCCCATGCCGTCCTTGCAACGTGAAGCTCGTGATGAAATACAAATACGCTACTTGTCCTATGGAGCGCAAGGGTGATGAGCCTTGGGCTAAGCTCTATGAGGAGCGTCCTTACCTGACTCTCAACCAGTGGAGCGTGGCCGATGTAGATGGCGACCCTCAGCAGTGTGGTTTGAGCGGTTCACCTACCAAGGTGAAGGCTGTGAAGAACATCGTGTTCCAGGCTAAGGAGAGCAAGACTTTGACCAGCAGTGATGAGGACATCGACAGCTTGGTAAAGGAATTGTTGGACGAAAGTATTATCGGATAATCCCAATCTGAATTATTGAAAGAAATTATGAACAACGTATTTGTATATTGCGAGGTAGAAGGCACAACCGTTGCCGAGGTATCTCAAGAATTGCTCACCAAGGGTCGTAAGCTCGCCAACCAGCAGGGCGTGGAGCTTCATGCCATTGTTGCCGGCACTGGCATCAAGGGTAAGGTGGAAGACCAGATTCTCCCTTATGGTGTAGATAAGTTATTTGTTTTCGACGCTGAGGGTTTGTTCCCATACACTTCAGCTCCTCATACTGACATTCTCGTCAACCTCTTCAAGGAGGAGAATCCACAGATTGCCTTGATGGGTGCTACAGTTATCGGTCGTGACCTCGGTCCTCGTGTATCTTCTTCATTGACCAGTGGTTTGACTGCCGACTGTACAGAGCTTGAGATTGGTGATTACGACGACAAGAAGAGTGGCAAGCACTATGATGGTTTGCTCTATCAGATTCGTCCTGCCTTCGGTGGTAACATCGTGGCAACCATCGTCAACCCAGAGCATCGTCCACAGATGGCAACCGTTCGCTCAGGTGTGATGCAGAAGCACATCTACGAGGGTGAGTGCAAGAAGGAGGTTGTATATCCAGAGGTAAGCAAGTATGTTCCTGCCGAGGATTTCGTAGTGAAGGTTCTCGACCACCACGTAGAGGCAGCCAAGCACAACTTGAAGGGCTCTCCTATCGTTGTAGCTGGTGGTTATGGTGTAGGAAGCAAGGAAGGTTTCGACCAGCTCTTCGAGTTGGCTCACTTGCTCCATGGCGAGGTAGGTGCTTCTCGTGCAGCCGTTGACGCTGGTTGGGTTGACCACGATCGTCAGATTGGTCAGACAGGTGTTACCGTTCATCCTAAGGTATATATCGCCTGCGGTATCTCTGGTCAGATTCAGCACATCGCCGGTATGCAGGATTCAGGCATCATCATCTCCATCAACAGCGACCCAGACGCTCCAATCAACAAGATTGCCGACTACGTTATCAATGGTACTGTAGAGGATGTGGTTCCTAAGCTCATCAAGTACTACAAGCAGAACTCGAAGTAATCTGCTAGCTTACTTATTACACATTATTTATATATAAAGAAAAGCAAAATGGCTAATTATTATACAGACCATCCTGAAATAGAGTTCCACTTGAACCATCCGCTTATGAAGCGTGTAGTGGACTTGAAGGAAAGAAATTATTCAGAAAAAGACCAGTTTGAAGATGCACCAGTCAACTATGAGGATGCCATCGAGAACTACAAGCGTTTGCTCGACATCACGGGCGATGTAGCAGCTAACATCATCGAACCAAACTCAGAGAGCGTTGACCAGGAAGGTCCTCACTTGGAGAACGGTCGCATGATTTATGCCAGCAAGACTTTCGAGAACCTCGACGCTACTCGCAAGGCAGGTCTCTGGGGCTTGTCAATGCCTCGCCGTTACGGTGGCTTGAACTTGCCTAACGCCGTATTCTCTATGGCTTCAGAGATTATCTCTGCTGCCGACGCAGGTTTCCAGAACATCTGGTCTCTCCAGAGCTGTATCGACACACTCTATGAGTTCGGTTCTGAGGAGCAGCGCCAGAAGTACATCCCTCGCATCTGCCAGGGCGAGACCATGAGTATGGACTTGACCGAGCCTGACGCAGGTTCTGACTTGCAGCGTGTCATGCTCAAGGCTACCCAGGATGCAGACGGCACTTGGCGTTTGAACGGTGTGAAGCGTTTCATCACCAATGGTGACTCTGACATCCACTTGGTTTTGGCTCGTTCTGAGGAAGGCACCAAGGATGGTCGTGGTCTCTCCATGTTCATCTACGACAAGCGTGATGGTGGCGTAACTGTTCGCCATATCGAGAATAAACTTGGTATCCACGGTTCACCAACCTGCGAGTTGGTTTACAAGAATGCCAAGGCAGAGCTTTGCGGTAGCACTCGTCTCGGTTTGATTAAGTACGTGATGGCTTTGATGAACGGTGCCCGCTTGGGTATCGCCGCTCAGAGTGTCGGTGTAGAGCAGGAAGCATACAACGAGGGCTTGGCATACGCAAAGGAGCGTGCTCAGTTTGGTGAGAAGATCATCAACTTCCCAGCTGTATATGACATGCTTTCTCGCATGAAGGCTAAGTTGGATGCAGGTCGTTCACTCCTCTACTGCTGCGCTCGCTATGTAGATATCTACAAGGCATTGGAAGACATCGCTCGTGATAGCAAGTTGACTCCAGAGGAGCGTCAGGAGATGAAGAAATATACTCGTTTGGCTGATGCGTTCACACCATTGGCAAAGGGTATGAACTCTGAGTATGCTAACCAGAACGCTTACGATGCCATCAGCATCCACGGTGGTTCAGGTTTCATCATGGAGTACAAGAGCCAGCGTTTGTTCCGTGATGCTCGTATCTTCTCTATTTACGAGGGTACTACCCAGTTGCAGGTTGTGGCTGCCATCCGTTACATCACCAACGGCACTTATCTCAACATCATCAAGGAGATGATGGAGAGCGAGGTAAGCGACGACTTGAAGGCATTGAAGGAGCGTGTAGGCAAGCTCGTTGAGCTTTACGAGGCTGCTATCGCCAAGGTGAAGGAAGCCGACAACCAGGCTGTTCACGACTTCTTGGCTCGCCGTCTCTACAACATGACTGGCGACATCGTGATGTCTCTCCTCATCCTCGACGATGCTACCAAGGCACCTGAGATGTTCAAGAAGAGTGCCAACGTATATGTTCGCATGGCAGAGGAGGAAGTTCTCGGTCATTCAGCATATATCCAAAACTTCAAGGCAGAAGACTTGGAGAGCTTTAAGGCGTAAAACTCTAGCAGAGAACAATATTATATAAAACGTCCGTGGGCTAAGAATTGCTCACGGACGTTTTTGTTGCTTATCGTGAAGCATAAATGCGGTTATTGGTGAGAATCAGCTCACATCAGATAGACTTTATATCTATAACCTGTGTCTTTATTATCTCCAAAGGGGTTCAGACTCCCAATTATTAGGAAATCCCATTGCTGTAGGGTCTACTTGCGGATATACGGAGAGCAAAGACTTTAAGTTCTTCTTGAATTCATTACCATACCCCATGGAATCAAGCCAATATGCGATGCAACATGATATGGCATATACTTTGTTCGCATCAATACCGCTAATGTCAACCCAAGCTCCACGTAAAGAAGCATTCATTTGTGGAGCTGTAGAAAGATAGCGATTCCAAAGTCGCGAATGATGGGCGCAACAATTTCTAAGAACAGTAACACTACGCATCCAACTTTCCAATACTTCGTGCTGGGGAAGATTGAACTGGCGAGCAACACGCTTCTTCAATTTCTTGTCATTGAAATTATAATAGAGTTTTGATAGTGTTCCAAAAGAAGCCAATTCAAGTGTCTTCCATGCTGGAGGAAATATCGGCTTGTCATAGTTGCGTCTATGCTCCTTGATAAAATCCTCCTTGCTACGCAGAAGTTCTCTATCTATCGAGTTCATATTCTCAATAAACTTATGTTCATCATCAGCAAGGCTTGTATCAAAGAACCAAAATGGTCCATGCTCCAAAGAAAACTCCTGTATAATTTTTGTACGTAAAGCTATCTCTAATCGTTGAACAGCCTTAAACATCAAATCTCGCAACTCTATATCAAAGTTGTATAGTGCAACGGCATCTTTAAATCGGCTGTTAGGCTTAAATAGATGTGTTGTTTTGTTTGCCTCCATAGGACGAAGGTACTGAACAAAACGAAAATAACTAACCTCACCAAGGAATTTTGCAGCCTTGGAGGAATCAACTATATTTAAGCCTCTACTCTTTAGTAGTTCTATCTGCTCCGAAATAGACAGTGCCTGTTTTGTATATAATCTTATTGTATCCATAAAAGCAAAAGACCCGCCCTGGTTCGCTGTTCTAATGGGAAGCGTGGCGGATTCTGTTGCTGCAAAGGTACAAATAATCATTGATAACACAAACTTTTTTGCAAGAAAAATCGAGCAAAAGTGGATTTCTTTGGCATATTTATGTTTAATTAATGTTAAATTAAGGCTCGCAATGGCGTTTTGTCTGCCAAAGAAAACATTTTTAGCGACAAAAATATTATCTTTGCAATGTCTAGCTTGGCTGAAAGCCCTTGATGGGCAGAGGTTGGGCAGACATACATATCGGTAAAAGGCGTTTTTGGACGCTTTGGTTTTGATGGTGTGAGAATCTCGCAAGTTCATCGACAAGTCAAGAACAAAGCAACGGGGACGCCCCAAGGGATGTATTATATACAGCCCTCATTGTCTTCGGATGCCTATAGCATTCGTTGGTAGGGAGGGTATATTATATACTTACATCGGCGTAGGGGCTTTCAGCGTTGTTCGTTTCAGACTTGTCGGGCAATGCGAGAGCCTTCACATCATGATGCGAGCAACAGAATGGCTCTACGCTTTTTTCGTATGTATCAACCTATGCAATAACTTTATAGCAACTCAACCTTAGTAGCCAGGTTGGTACTTTATTACATATCAAAATGAAAAAACTTATCCAATATTTACAGATGTCACTAACCTTGCCTTTCATGCTTGGAACTTTCGCATCATGCAATAGCGATGATTTGGTTTCCGATTCACAGGACTACATCTATGGAGCATACAACTACAACATCTCTGTTGCTAATGACAATAGTGACATACAGTTAACGCTCGATAGCCTCAAATCAGTTATCGTTGATGTACAGAATGCACCGTCATGGCTAACCATCGTTCCACAAGACACACTCAACAGTGATAGTTTCCCTGTAATAACACTCAAGGTAAAAGAAGCTGCTGATGGTTTAGCACGTAAATGCCGAATTTTCCTAACTGCAGCATCACAAGAAAAAGTTGTGCTAAATGTATCACAGGATGACGTTCTTGGCGACAGAGACAATGCTATAGAGATAGACCCAGAGTTCTTGAATAATTGGGAAAATATGGAGTTTCTGTCCATCAATGATGGAGGTAAACTCGACACAGAAATTGATGCTCCTTGGAATGAAGATGCAGCCTCTACTTTAATGCCTGAGGAAATATGCATGGATGTAAAAAAGAAAGATGGTTGGGAAGTAGCCTTCTCACTCATGAACCAACGTGGTCATGCTGACAAGAACTATTTTGGACTTTACAACAAATATACAGGTGTACTACGCATCTTCTATTATTGCAACAAAGATGTGACAGGTGCAGGTTCTGATTTTGCCTTTGAGATTTTGTTAGGAACAGGCAACAACAGTAATCCCGTATTCTATAATACACTACGTTACGGTATACCTACAGATGCAAAGGTGGATGCCAACGTAGACATCCGAAACTCAGGACAAGCCAAGACTTTCTACTTGTTGACTACACCTTACGCCGATATGGGGCAGACCACCCTCTACCAAGGCTGGCATGCTTTCGACATTGATATGTCTGCATATACTGGTAAAAGTTTTAAAACCGACGGAGGAAACATTAAAATTGCTTGCAAAACATCAACCAATGCGAGCGTAAACCTTGGTACTGACATCATGGGTAAAATATATGGTGAACTCTCAGGATCCATTGACCGCAATAGTATGGTTGCAACCGCTGACGGTGTTGGTGGTTTGTTGTCCAACCTTTCAGGTATGTTAGGCAACACATCCCAGTCTTCCCTCGCAAGTATTGAAGCTGCTATCTGTGATGGATTGTCTGGAAGTTTAAACAAATATAGTCTATGGGCAGCATCTGCATGTAATATGGCTGCCAATGCTTACAATTTTCTTACTGGTACAGAAACAACTATTCCAAAAGACTCACTACATGGAAAACTTGAGCTAAAGACGGACGCAACAGCCGACACAAAAGGATACATCACAGCACAAACTGCCAATGATGTCAAACAGTTTACCATCAAGAACAATGCGTTCAATGGGGAGTCCAACTTAGGCAAAGGTGTATGGCAAATAACAACCTCACCCACCATATATGTAATTAAAGATGTCATCTTATGCAACAAACGCCCCTACTACTATTCAAGCGACGATGTCATAATGCTTACAGACAAAAACAGAAGTGGGTATACTTTAAAGGGATACAATGAATTACGTCTTCCTTACTTTTATGACCCAACGTCATTTGGCGTAACAATTAATCCCGAGTTATTTCCAGATGCCAAGAACCTTAAAATCACAACCTATTGTGGTATTTATGCAAACAACGGTCAAGTCAACAACAATTCATTCAGAAAAGCTATAGGAATTAGCAAACCTGATAATCAATATATACTTACCAACCCTGGCTATTGGGATTGGGATACATATTTTGGATATGCTATGGATGGACGAAGTGGACGTAAATTTATCATTTGCAGTCCAAATGACTTCAGAGGAAATGACGTTCCTTTTTTGAAAGAACGTAAATACTTTGAGAATGGCGTCTCTCAGCATTATGACCCTTACAATACGATTGGCGACGACAACAAGGTTCATTATTATGGACAACTCGTCACTTTAGACAAGCGAGTGGCATCTGATTTTCTCATTGAACCACAGATTTGCTATGCGCATACATCTGAAAAAAGAGTTTCTTACAATTCTTATTTTGATACTTTCCAAGAAATGGCTGAAATCCCTGAGCTATATGTCATTGTAGCCATACAATTTGAATCGGGAGGAAAAACTTACTCTTACTCACGCACTTATCTGCCAAAGTATGAAAACATCAGCAAAGAAGAGGCTAAGACCAAAGCCACGGACATCGAGAAAAAGGCAAAAGGTCAGAGTAACAAACTGATGATTAACGAATATGTAACCTCCATCAAGAAAAAAGTGGAAGTATTCAACCGATAATTAAACAGATAAATATATGAAAAGAGCATTATATTTATTCATATTATCTCTTGCTACAGTATTGTTATCCTGCTCAAACAGTGATGACAATACTACCAATGTTCGAGACTCAAACCTGAGCCTAACTATCATGACCTCTTTGAGTGGTGCAGGTGACAATGGCTACAATGACAAGATAACCGCTGGGGTTATGAGATTCTACGAAAGTCATGATGTACCAATGTCTTTTGTCAGCCCTGCCACAAAAGACGAGGCTCGCCAAGCATTTCGTTCTTGGCTTGCTGCAAATAAAGAAAAGCATTCCCTCCTCGTCTTAGCAGGCAGTGACTATAAAGAGTTGCTCAAATCAGAGAATATTACGTTAGGGAAGAGGCAAAAGATACTCATGTTCGAGAGCGATGCTATCCCCAATATTAGTACTTTCCGCATTCAACGATATGGTGCAAGCTATTTGGCAGGCTGCATGGCAAGTCCTCATCAATCTGCGACAGTTGTGGCGGCCATGCCCTATGACCCTATCGTAAATGAAGCTATCGAGGGTTTCACCAATGGCTATCGCTTTCATTGTAACAAAGGGGGAAAAGCAGAAGTCGCCTATCTTGCTGATGACTATTCGGGATTTGCCTTACCCGATAGTGCATACAGATTGGCTAAGACCATAGAACAAGATTTTATTTTCCCACTGGCAGGAGGTTCCAATAATGGACTTTACAAGTACTCCCGTGAGCATAGCTTCGTAACTATGCTAGTTGCAGGAATGGATACTGATTGCTCACCATATAGCAAACGAGTTCCTTTTTCCGTAGTTGTTCATATTGACAAGGTTGTAGAACAGTACCTAAACAACTGGTACCAAGGGGAGAATTTACCTAATTACCAAACCTTCGGTTTAGAATCGGGCTTTGTAGACATCCTCATAAGTCCATTGTTTTATGACTTCACCGATATTTGGGAAGACTATTATTTAGATGAAGAATATTGGCAAAATGCCTATAATCAATATAAGGCAGAAGCCATTAAAAAAGAATCAGAATATGAAGCAAAGTAGTTTATGGACAATATTGTTAACGATACTGTTTGCCGCCTGTACAACAAATGGTGATATTAAACAACAGGAGCAAACATCATCGGATATCACCACATACAAAGTGGCAGTAATTATGCCCCTATCTCAACAAGAGAGATGGGAACGGACAGTGCAATGGGCTGTTGACAACATTGAAAAAGCTCAACAGAAGCTCCCGAAACAAGTGAAATTGGAAATAGAATGGAAAGACGAGGATGCTACTGACCTTGGAGAATATCTTGACAACGTCACCCAAGATGAAAGCTATGCAGCAATAGTAGGGCCTTCTACTTCCGCAAAAGCAAAAATCGCAACCCAAGCTTGTCGCTCATATGAGAAAACCATTATCTTACCCATTGCCACCTCTACGGAGTTTCAACGTATAAACGCCAACCAAGATTTTGTATGGAATCTAACAGAGAGCGATATGACACAATGTGCCATTCTGCTGACACAGGCAAAACTATCGGAAGTGAAAGATGTAAGCCTGCTGACCTCCAACAATGACTATGGTAAAAGTTTTTGTGATTGGTTTGCCTTTCAAGCAACAGAGCTAGGTCTCAAAGTCAACACTATAACGAGCTATAGTAACGAGACAGAACTCCGTGCAACCGTCAAGGAGCAACACAAACAAAAAGACAACTATAACCATGCGCTTATCTTCGCCCCAGGAACCGAGGAAGATGCCATCATTTTAGATGATGAGATTGGAAAACTAAAAGTTAGCAATCCTGGAATAGATTTTCCACTATTGCTATGTTCTGACATGATGAATTCAGAAACAATGGCATCACGCTTAAAGAACATGAACTATGAAGGTATATCACCTACAGCCAATCCAAAATCTGGGTTTGTAAGTGCATACATGGCAAAATTTGGAGAACAACCAGTCAACGGCGAAGCACATCTATACGATGCCATCAATCTATTGGCATACGCCTTAACTGCTAAAACCGATAAAGAAAGGCTCTGGCAAAGCATGCTTCGGGTAGTAGATGGAAGAGACACTTGGCATGGTTCTTGGATACCGGCTGATATGTCGGAAGCATTTCTTATGTTACAGCAAGGAGCTACGCCTGACCTCTGCGGCGTGACAGGCGATTGGACATTCGACCAACGTACTCACGCCTCTGTACTCAATACCACCTATGACCATTGGATTCTGATAAACGGTCAATATCACACCATAGAATACCTCTCAACCGATGGTTCCGAACGTACCATATCTACCATTCAAGCATGGGATTGGGAACGAAAAAATATGCAGGTATTCGGACAAATGGAAGATAACATTCAATATCCTACACTGAACGACCATTGGGCTGTGGTAGTCAGCACTAGCGACACTTGGCTCAACTATCGCCACCAAGCTGATGCTTTAGCTATGTACCAACTATTAAAACGTCACGGTTATGATGATGACCATATTCTACTCATCATGGAAGATAATATTGCTTACGATACGCACAATATTTATCCCGGCATTGTAAGAGTACGTCCTAATGGTGAGAATGTCTACGAAAATGTGAAAGTTGATTACCATCTAAAAGATGTATCTATAAACGATTTACAAGAGATTATGCTTGGTCATAGAAGCGAACGTTTGCCCGAAGTGATTTCGCCTACAGCAAACGACAATGTGATAGTATTTTGGTGTGGACATGGCAACAAGAATCAGTTGGCATGGGGTAGCTCCTCCATTATCAGCGGAAACGATATCAAGAACATCGTACAAAATATGAATACAGAAAAGAAATTCCGCAAAATGCTCTTTTCCGTCGATGCCTGTTACAGTGGCAGCATCGGTAAGGCGTGTGAAGGTATCCCTGGGATATTAATTATTACTGCAGCCAATGAGAATGAGCCTTCCAAGGCTGATATTAAAGACCAAGATATGCAAATCTGGCTATCAAATGGTTTTACTCGTGCATTCCAAGAAGCTATAGATGAAAACACATCACTTTCATTACGTGATTTATACTACACATTGGCTCGCCACACTGTAGGTTCCCATGCAACCATTTACAATGCAGAGCATTACGGAAGCATGTATACAAATTTCATTAGTGAATACCTAAAATAGATAACATTTATAACTGATACAATCTCACAAAAAGTCCGTTGGTGTTTTTAGCCAACGGACTTTCTTTTTTATTTTTTCTTAGTATTACTTCTTGCCATAGAAGGCTCAGCAATATACTTTTGAAGAGGATGATTAATCATCTCTGGAATCCAATAGAACAGCTTGTTAGCCAATCGTAAAGGTTTTATGTAC
>CAVKNU010000075.1:0-12108 GCA_963657465.1 Lachnospiraceae bacterium | reverse complement strand
CCAGTCTGCCGTTCATCACCATCGAACGCTCCACGTTCACCTTGTCGCCCACCTTTAGCAGTCCTAGGTTGCTGCGGTCTAGGGTCTCCTTCATCGCCGTAACGGTATAGGTGCCGTCCTTGATTTCCACCACGGTGAGGCAAACGCCATTGTGAGCCACGCTCTGGTCGATGCCCAGTTCATTCACAAAAGAACAAGACAACGTAAAGTCGATGTTCTCTTTATCATGTTTGATAGCCACGACGGTGGCCATTTCTTCTACAATTCCACTAAACATATTCTTTTCTCTAAATAAATTGTTCTTTTTGCAAAGATATGGCTTTCGGTCGAGACTGCCAAATTATTTAAATACTTTTTATTCGTTTCTCTTCACTTCTTCCATCGATAACCACCTTTTCGAATACGATGGCAGGATCGTTTGGCGTGAGTGTGAGCGTGTGGATTCCTTCCGCAGAAACAGGCAAGTTCACTTCTATCGTTTGGTCTATGATGCGGCGAGCTATCGTAGGATAATAGAGCGTATAGATGTTTTCTTTGGCTTCATTCAGCTTCTCGTTGAAGTTTACTTGGATAGGAGAGGCTCCATCAATGCTAACGCCGTATGTCAAACCGCCCTTGTTGAGATAATCCAACGTGGATTTGGTTATCACATGGATGCGAACTTTCGCTGCGGTCGTCTTGAACTTATAAGAAATGCTGGCACCCTCTACAGGCTTGTTGTATGGCATTAAGGTTATGCCTCCCAAACTCTTACCCATATATGGAATCTGAGTCCATTTGGCTTCTGATTTCGCATCTGTTTTGCTGAAATAGTAAGGAGCCTCGATTTCTACGACCCCATTCTTCTCAGTGATAACCGTTTCTTTTGCGACTCGGTAGAGCTTAGGGCAGGTGGTTTTTTCGAAATCATCGTTCCAAGAAGTATATCCGATGTGTTTTTGGGTCATCATTCCGTTCCATTTGCCTCCGGCCATCTTGTGGTTGTAATCATCACAGAGGCGAGCGTCCCTCTTAAAGAGGCGTTCACATTCTTCTGCCCATTCGTTGGCCTTGGGATTGCCTAGCTTGTAGAGCGCATTGTTTTGTGCTTGTGCATAATACATCTGATGTAGGTTGCTCATCACTTCGAGTGGGAAGAGGATGATTTGCCGATAAGCGTCTTGGTAGGCAGTAGGCAGACTGTTGTATTGACGAAGTGCATCGGCTTCGAGACGTAGGTATTGATTGATGACAGTTTGCCATTCACCACTTTCTAGGTCGTAGGTGTCCTTGTCGAGCATCTCGGCCGTGCAACGCCCATTGTATTTGCAGGTAAGGTTGAGAATACGGGCAGCTTCTTCTGCCTGACTCTCGCCAAATTGCTGGGCACAGAAGTCGCGCGTGTGGTCAGTGATATGGTCAACAGAATATTTATGAGGATTCCAAGCCATATCCATAAACTGACTGATAGGATATTCCATCGGCTTTAGGTCGCCTACATTGAGAATCCAGAGACGGTCGATGCCGTTCTCATAGGCAAGGGTAAGTTGTTCCCATGGGTTTTGCACAGGAGTGGCATTGATGAACTTGGAGTTGCGGGGGGCACCCACGTAGTCAACGTGATAATAAAGTCCCCATCCACCTTTGTGCTTGCGCTCTTGTGCATTCGGTACTCGACGCACATCCCCCCAGTTGTCATCGCAGAGCAAGAGAGTTACGTCGTCTGGCACTTTCATTCCTTTGTCGTAATAATCCAATACCTCCTTATAGAGTGCCCATACTTGTGGTGTCTCACTTGCTTTCTTGCCTGTCACCTGAGAGATAATTTTGCGCTGGTCGCTGATGATGTCTTGCATCAATTTAGTGTCAGCATCCTCGCTCATAGCCTCGTCACCATCGCCACGCATACCAATGGTTACGATTTGTTCGGTACCTTTCATTCGTTCGATACCCTCACGGAAAAACTTCTGGAGTCCTTCTTTGTTTTTCTGGTAGTTCCAAGCTCCCCATTCCTTACGGTGTCGAGCATATTCTTGATGATTGCGAGCCATTGGCTCATGATGAGAAGTTCCCATTACGATGCCCATCTCGTCGGCCGTCTTTTCGTTCTCAGGGTCATCGGCATAGAAAGCCCATCCCCACATGGCAGGCCACATCATATTGCCTCGTAAGCGGAGCACCAACTCGAACACTCGTTGATAGAAACGATGGTCACCATAGTCGGTGACATAGGTGTTCTTCACCCAAGAGGTAAGACATGGGGCTTCGTCGTTAAGGAAAATACCACGATAACGAACGGCAGGTTCTCCGTCCGTGTAGATGCCTTTGCTTACATAGATGGAGTCGTGATGCGCAATAGGCACATCTGCCCAGTCATACCAAGGAGATACGCCCATTTGTTGGGAGAGTTCGTAGATGCCATAGATGGTTCCACGTCGGTCGCTACCGGCAATGACGAGCTGGTTGTCTATGAGTGTGATGATGAATTTCTCTCGTTTGCCTTTCAAGAGGTTCACGTTGATGCGCTTCTTCTTGATGAGTTGGTCGATGGCTTGGGAATGTCCTAGGGTACCCACGATGACGGAAGCGTGCTCATGGGAGGTCTTGTGAGCTTTGCTGCCACTCACCTTCTCGATGTCTTTGATGAGTGCATTGACGGCATAGCTTACGCCTTTGCAGTCGTGCTCATCCATATAGATGCTTATCTCGTTATTACGATTGAGCAGCATATCTCCTTGCTGGAAACTGACGAATCGGTCGGCTGCACTTATGGTCAGAGCAGAAAACAGGAATAGGCCTGTTAGCATTGATTTCTTGATGTTGTTTGGTTTCATATGAAAGGATTTGTTGTTTTTGTTTGCAAAGATAAGGATTCCTCTTGGATTTTGTCCCCTTTTATTGTAACCATTTCTTTTTTATTTGTATCATTTCAAGGTTTCTGTCTGTTTCTTTTGTGTTTTCGGTGAAATGTTGTATCTTTGCATTTGTTTTAATGATAAGAGTATGATAGACAAACCGACGATAGCAAGGATTATGGATGCCACCAAGATAGAAGAGGTGGTGTCTGAGTTCGTGACACTCAAGAAACGGGGTGTTAACTATATCGGTTTGTGTCCTTTCCACAATGACTCCCATCCTTCTTTCTCAGTTTCGCCTACTCGTGGCATTTGTCATTGCTTCACGTGTGGCAAGGGAGGCAATGCCATCAATTTCTTGATGGAGCTGGAACAGATGACTTATCCGGATGCCCTTCGATGGTTGGCGAATAAATATCATATCGAGATAAAGGAGCGTGAACTGACGAGTGAGGAAAGACAAAGGGAGAATGAGCGTGAGTCTATGTTCATAGTCAATGAATGGGCGGCTCAATATTTCCAGGATATTCTTCAGGAGGATGTAGATGGTCGTGCCATCGGTATGCAATATTTCCGTAGTCGTGGTTTTCGTGATGACATCATCCGAAAGTTTAAGCTAGGTTTTTCGCCCAATCAGCGTACGGCTCTCTATGATGAGGCTGTGAAGAAGGGGTATAATCCCAAGTTCCTCGTAGAGACAGGACTCTGCTTCAAGGTGGATAGAAACGAGACGGGTAATAAGAGTGGGCAGGAACAATATCTTGACCGCTTCTCAGGACGTGCGATATTCCCATGGTTTAGTGTGAGTGGCAAGGTCGTGGCTTTTGGTGGACGTGTACTAGATAGTCGTACCAAGGGCGTGAACCAAAAATATGTCAACTCGCCTGATAGTGAAATCTATCATAAGGAACGAGAGCTTTATGGCCTTTATCAGGCAAAGAAGGCCATCGCCAAGGAAGATTGTGTGTTTATGGTGGAAGGCTATACTGATGTCATCTCCATGCATCAGTGTGGCATAGAAAATGTAGTTGCCAACTCTGGAACAGCCCTCAGTGTGCATCAGATTCGTTTGCTTCATCGATTTACCAATAATATCGTCTTGCTTTATGATGGCGATGCGGCAGGTGTGCATGCAGCCCTTCGAGGAACCGACATGCTGCTAGAGGAAGAGATGAATGTGAAGGTGCTCTTCCTGCCTGATGGTAATGACCCGGATAGTTTTGCTCGTAGCCATACGGCTGAGGATTTCAAGAAATATATCGCTGAACACCAGACAGACTTCATCCAATTCAAGACTGAGGTGCTGTTGAATGGCGTAACCGACCCGGTCAAGCGAAGCGAGGCAATCAATTCTATAGTGGAGAGCATCTCAAAGATAAAAAATCAGATAACTCGTGCTTCTTACATCACGGATTGTTCCCACCGCTTGGGAGTAAATGAGGCTATCATCGTGAATGCTCTCAATAATTTTGTACGCAATGGCATGAGCCAACAAGTGAAGGAAGAACGACGTGCGGCAGGTCTTCAGGCTAATCGCATACCGGCTTCACAGCAAGGTATGGCTATGCGTTCTGCTTCGCCATTGGATAAATTATTGGAAGTGGAGGAATTGTTGGTACAGTTGATTATTCATCATGGCGAGAAATGTATCGTGGTGCAGGATATGGATGGCAATGACGTAGAGCTTCCTGTTGCCCAGTATATCAGTCTGGATTTGGGAGGAGACGGCTTTAAGTTTCATAATGAAATTTACAACCAGATTATGCAAGAGGCTGTGGAGCACCTGGGTGATGAAGGCTTTGTGGCAGAGAACTATTTTGCCAGCCATCCGAATCCGGAGATTAGCAGGATTGCAGGATTACCTACAGGCGAACAGGAGATTACAACAGCCAGTTTGCAGTTGAAATTGAGTCCGGAAAAGTTGCGCCAGTTGGTATTTAAGGATATCCTTAGTTTCCGAACGCATTATGTCGCTCAACGATTGCTGGAAGTTCAGCAGGAGTTTTCCAAGAACCCTGCCAATCGAGATTTGCTCCAGGAGTTTGTGAAACTCAAGCAGATGAATAGTTTGCTGGCGAATCAGACGAATTCGGTTTTTAATTGAGAATCCATCACTCTAAAGAAATAGAAGGTATGATTTATGTTCACTGGATATACTTGCTGATTTATGTTGCCGCAACCCTACCGGCAATCATAGCCGTCTTGATGGACAATAAGCAGCCCGCCAAGACGATAGCCTGGGTTCTTGTGCTGTTTTTCATGCCAATAGTGGGCATTCTTTTCTATTTCTTCTTTGGTCAGAACACAAGAAAGGAACGCCTTATTAGCGACCGAAGCATGGACCAACTCACCAAGCGGTCTATGCTGGAGTTTGCCGAGCAGGAAAATCTCCGTTTCCCTGAGGTAAACAAACCTTTGATGCAACTCTTTGCCAATCAGAATTGGGCATTGCCTTTCAAGGACAACCAGGTATCCATCTTTACTGATGGATATGAATACTTCCTCACCTTATTATATAATATAGGAAAAGCCCAGCACCATATTCATATTGATGTTTACATCATCGAAGACGATCCCTTGGGCAATCTGATAGCCGATACCTTGATAGACAAGGCTCGGCAAGGAGTGGAAGTGAGATTGATTTATGATGATGTGGGCTGTTGGAAAGTAAAGGACCGCTTCTTTGAGCGTATGCGTGATGCAGGGATAGATGTCCATGCCTTCATGCCAGTTCGCTTTCCTGCTTTCACCAGTAAGGTAAACTATCGTAACCATCGCAAGCTGTGTGTGATAGATGGCAAGATAGGTTTTATTGGTGGCATGAATATAGCCCTGCGATATGTGAAAGGCACCCATCGTCAGGAATGGCGTGACACACATTTATGTGTCAAGGGTGGGGCAGTGTATGCCATTCAGCGTGCCTTTCTCGTAGATTGGTATTTCGTAGATCGCACGTTGATTACCGACCGCTCTTATTATCCACCAGTGTCTGCTTCCATCTGTAACGACTGTTTGGCACAAGTAGTGACGAGTAGTCCCATCACTCCTTGGCCTGACATCATGCAAGGGTATGTGCGTATATTGCTGCAGGCTCGTCGTTATGTATATATGGAGACTCCTTACTTCTTGCCTACCGAACCAGTGATGTTTGCCATGCGTACTGCGGCTCTGGCTGGTGTGGATGTCAGGTTGATGGTGCCTAGCCACACGGATGCTAGGTTGGTGGAGTGGGCTTCACGTTCTTACATGATGGAAGCGATAGAGGCAGGGGTAAACGTTTATCTCTATAAAGCAGGATTCAATCATAGTAAACTCTTAGTGAGTGATGACAACCTCTGCTCTTGTGGCAGTACGAATATCGACTTCCGTAGTTTTGAAAATAATTTCGAGGCGAATATATTCTTCTTTGATGAGGAAATGGCAATGCGCATCAAAACTATTTTCTTGGAAGATCAGGAAGAGTGTGTGTTGGTGGATGATGTCTCCTATTTTGTCAAGCGCCCATTCTTGAAGCGTTTGTTCGAAAGCATCGTTCGTCTGCTCTCTCCTTTGTTGTAGAGGGGTACATAAGTCTCACTGAAAGAAATACACATATTATAAACTTAGTTTTGGGTAAAAAGAGCCGATTTTACCCTATACCAAGGCAAGACCTGCTCCGTACCAACGCTATACCAACTCCGTACCAAGTCTTAGATTTACTAATAGATGTTAATTGGAAGACGCTTTCTTGTATAAAAATACATATGCAGAAGGAGACTTGACAGAGTGGTTTGGGATATTTTATCTAAACAAGGAGAAGTTGACACTTCCATAGCTGCGATGCTCCAAGAACCGAGGATGGTCGGAGAAGTCGTAGTTTTTGCCATGTTCAAATACAAAGATGCCGTCTTCGTTCAATAGGTCGCCATCTAATACCAAATTTGGAATTTCTGGCAACTCCTTCAAGGCATAGGGAGGATCGGCAAAAATGAAGTCGAATTTCTGGTGGCATGATTTCAAGAAACGAAACACGTCACCACGAACCAAGATGTCGCTCTCTTCACCTAGTTTCTTAAAGCATTGACGAATGAAATTGGCATGGTCACGGTCGGCTTCTACACTCACCACTTGCTTGCAGCCACGAGATACTAGTTCGAGTGAGATGCTACCTGTGCCGGCAAATAGGTCGAGAGCGGTAGCGTCCTCAAAGTCAATATAACCTTGCAGTACATTGAAAATGTTTTCTTTGGCAAAGTCGGTGGTTGGGCGTGCCTTGAATGTGCGTGGAATGTCGAAATGGCGTCCTTTATATTGTCCTGTAATTATTCTCATAATTTCTAATTTTTAATTTCTCATTTACTCAAGTAGAGTGCCGTTAAGTCGAAAGGCATACCAGCAATCTCTGTGATGGAAGCACGATTAAACTCGGCGCTAGGCTTCAGCAGATATGGTTTCTGAATATAGAATTTGATGTTGTGCATGAACCAATCACGGTCAGGCACATCTCCTATGATATGAAGTTCGTCTTTTTGTTGGTCAAGCTCCAACTGCTTCCATACGTAGAGTAGGAAGTAGATGGCATCCTTGGCGTGGGTGGTGGCGAAGGAGTTGTGAAACTTCAGGCGATTGTTGGTGAAGCAGAATACCTCAAGCTTGTTTTCATGAAAATAGCCATAGAGCTTGCGATAAATGCTCGTGAAATTGCGCTGATGGAAATAATTCCACATCGGTTGCATGATAGGAGTGAAACGGATGTCGCTGAAGTTGTCCTCTATCACAAGCTTAAAGTCCTTGTTGATTGGGAAAACGGCAACGACGTTCAAAGCTGGTTGCACACGGTATAAGATGGCATCATTGTCGTGCCCTGTGAAAGTATGGGTGTAGAGAGTCTCTATCTCGTCCTCACGAAATTCTTCCACAGGTACCACCAAGAGGGGTGCGTCGATATAGACGCGCACTTTTTGATACCCCCTTTGCAACAAAGGGCTTTCCTTGAAAGCTTGTCGGAGGTTGGCTGCCATGGATACGCCTGTCTTGACTGCGTATGGCTCATATACCAACTGATGCTCTGCTTCGCGGTCAACTGCCGAGAAGCTGAGTGTGTTGTTGCTCACGCGGATGGTGAGTCTTGCTTGTAGCTTATTGCTGTTATTACCAGTTGCCTGCATTGTCATTGTCTGTTGTTATGTCACCTATTTTTAGCCCAGGAAAGAGTCCTGCTTCATTGGCTTTGTTGATGGCTTGCTGTATGTCGTTGTCGTTGAGCCCTTCTAGGTAAGTGTCATAGGTGGCTCCGCATTCCATCAGAGGAATCTGTTTGCCACTCTTGCTCACGATGGTGGTAGCAGCCAGAGAAAACTTCTTGCCATCCGAGAACGGAATGTACTGGAGGGAATCGGCTAGGTATTTCCCCTTGATAAGGATGGCAAAGTCTCCTGTATAGACGCCATGCTTTTGCTTGTATCTCTCTTCGGCTGTACGTATCTGCGTCAGCCGTTGCTTCACCACATCCTCTCTTTGAGTAAGCTCTTTCTTGAAGCGAATGGGTTGGCTGATACTCAGAATACAGAGAAGCATGAGTATGGCCACACAGGTAGCTAAAATATAATTTATGTTTATTTCCCTTCTCATCTCAAAAAGTATTATTACTTTTGCAGTTGCAAAGATACGGCAAAATACAGACATAACAAAATAAATTCGTATTTATTTATGGTCATTGATGAGTTAAAATATCAGATATTGTGTCAGTTGGGCTTCCCTCCAACTCCCGAACAAGAGCAGGCTCTTACGGTTTTCGCACAGTTTCTTACGGATACCAACCCACAGGCGGTGATGATCTTAAGGGGTAGTGCGGGTACGGGTAAGACCACATTGTCGGGAGCCATTGTGCGAACCTTGAAGGCGATTCGCCAGAAGGTGATGCTGCTAGCTCCTACGGGTAGGGCTGCCAAGGTGTTTTCTATGAATAGTGGAAATCCTGCTTACACCATACACCGCCGTATCTACCGTGAGAAATCTTTTGCGGGAGTGGATGGGCAATTTAATCTGAACGACAATCTCTATCATGACACTTTGTTCATGGTGGATGAGGCTTCCATGATAGCCAACCTGGGATTGGGGGGTGGTAACTTTGGTAGCGGATGCTTGTTGGACGACTTGGTGCAATTTGTATATCAGGGGCAGAACGACCGTTTGATGCTCATTGGTGACAAGGCTCAGTTGCCTCCCGTGGGTGAAGATGAGTCGCCAGCTCTTAGTGCGGCTATGCTGGAGGGCTATGGCTTGAAAGTTTACGAATGTGACCTAAATACCGTACTTCGACAAAGTGAGCAATCGGGTATTTTGTATAATGCCACGATGATTCGCCAAATGATAACGCATGATGCCATCACGCAATTGCCTAAGATTCGTTTCCATGGATTCCCTGACATTGTGATGATGCCTGGAAGTGAGTTGGTAGAGAGTTTGGCAAACAGCTATCATGAGGTGGGCTTGGATGAGACGATGGTTATTACTCGTAGCAATAAGCGAGCCAACATCTATAATAATGGTATTCGCAACATGGTGCTCGATCGTGAGGAAGAACTCTCAAGTGGTGATATGCTCATGATTGTGAAGAACAATTATTTCTGGACGGAACAAGAACGTCAACACTCAACACTCAATATTCCCCAATCATCCATTCCTGCATTCTTGGCTAATGGCGATAGGGCGAAGGTGTTGAGGGTGCGTCGGCATGTAGAGCTGTATGGTTTCCGTTTTGCCACTTTGTTGCTGCAGTTCCCGGATTATGACAATTATGAGATTACGGTTACAGCATTGCTGGATACGTTGGCGAGTGAGGCTCCTGCCTTGACTCGCGAACAGCAAGAGCAACTGTTTCGGCAAGTGGAGGAGGATTATCAGGATGTACCGCTCAAGGCAGACCGTATGAAAGCCATACGGGGCGACCAGTTCTATAACGCCTTGCAGGTGAAGTATGCTTATGCGGTCACTTGCCATAAGGCGCAGGGCGGACAATGGGCACATGTTTATATCGACCAGGGCTATATGACGGATGATATGTTGACTCCCGACTACATACATTGGCTCTATACAGCCTTTACTCGTGCTACGGAAAAATTGTACTTGGTGAACTGGCCGAAGACGCAAACTGATGCTATAGAATGAAATAACTCGCTGAAAGTTTGAATGTTTCGCAAAAATGTAGTATATTTGCAGCGTGTTTAAGCATCGCTTATTATAACTCAAGCAAGGAAAATATAATTATTAGATATAATAATGGAAAAAAGAAAAGTAGCTTTAATTACAGGTATCACGGGTCAGGATGGTTCTTACTTGGCAGAATTGTTGTTGAGTAAGGGCTATGATGTGCATGGTACCATCCGACGTTCTTCTACCGATTATCGTGAGCGCATTGCTCATTTGGAGGGAACGCCTAACTTCCACCTTCATTATGCCGATTTGGGTGACTCCATGAGCATTATTCAAGTGATGAACAAGGTGAAACCAACGGAGGTGTATAACCTGGCTGCTCAGAGCCATGTGCAGGTAAGTTTCGATTCGCCTGAGTTTACGGCAGATGTGGATGCCACAGGTGTGCTCCGTATCTTGGAGGCTATCCGCCAGTGTGGATTGTCTGAGACTTGTCGTATGTATCAGGCTTCCACTTCCGAGCTTTATGGCAAGGTAGAGGAGGTGCCTCAGAATGAGAATACTCCATTCCACCCTTATTCTCCATACGCTGTGGCTAAGCAGTATGGTTTCTGGATTGTGAGGGAGTATCGCGAGGCTTACAATATGTTCTGCTGTTCGGGCATCCTCTTCAATCATGAGAGTGAGCGCCGTGGCGAGACTTTCGTAACTCGTAAGATTACTCTTGCTGCCGCTCGCATCAAGCAGGGCAAGCAGGATAAGCTCTATCTGGGTAATCTCGACTCTCTCCGTGACTGGGGGTATGCCAAGGATTACGTGGAGTGTATGTGGCTCATCCTTCAGGCTGAGAAACCTGAAGACTTCGTGATTGCGACAGGTGTGCAGCACTCTGTTCGTGAGTTCGCACAGTTGGCATTCCATCATGTTGGTATCGAACTCAAGTGGGAAGGTAAGGGCGAGAATGAGAAGGGTATCTGCGTGGAAGGTCCTGAGGAACTTGTGGGCAAGACTCTCGTTGAAGTATCTCCTGATTTCTACCGTCCAACAGATGTGGTTAACCTTTGGGGTGACCCAACAAAGGCTAAGGCTAAGCTCGGTTGGAATCCTAACACCACTACATTCGAAGAACTTGTAAAGATTATGGTCGAGAGCGATATGGCTAAGGTGGCTGCCGAGGATGCTGGAGAGCGTGTTCGTTGCAACTTGGTAGAGTATCTTGAGAAGGGTATCGTGAAGTAATGTATAGTGTTTTATGTTTAGTGTTTGTTTGTCGGGCAATAGCCCCTGTAAGTAAACATTAAACATTACAAATTAAACATTAAAATAAAGTGTTAGATAAGAATAGTAAGATTTACATAGCAGGACACCACGGACTCGTGGGTTCTGCTATTTGGAATAACCTCTGGGCAAGAGGCTATCATAATCTGGTGGGTCGTTCTCACAAAGAACTCGACTTGACCGACCAGTATGCAGTGCAGAAGTTCTTTGACGAGGAGAAGCCTGACGCTGTGGTTCTTGCTGCTGCCTTTGTGGGTGGTATCATGGCTAACTCGCTCTATCGTGCCGACTTCATCATGCAGAATATGAAGATGCAGTGCAATGTCATCAGCAATGCTTATTCTCACGGCGTGAAGAAATTGCTCTTCCTTGGCTCTACCTGCATCTATCCTAAGGATGCACCTCAGCCAATGAAGGAGGATGTGCTCTTGACTTCTCCTTTGGAATATACGAATGAGGAGTATGCCATCGCTAAGATTGCTGGACTGAAGATGTGCGAGAGCTACAACCTGCAGTATGGAACCAACTACATCGCAGTGATGCCAACCAACCTCTATGGTCCTAACGATAACTTCCACTTGGAGAACAGCCACGTGATGCCAGCCATGATGCGTAAGATTTATCTTGCCAAGCTCATCCACGATGGCGACTGGCACAGCATCGAGGTGGACATGAACAAGCGTCCTATCAATCCTACCGATAAGCTCCGTGCCATCATCGGTGAGGGCAATGTGGATGGCAACAACGATCACGAGCGCATCTTGAAGGCTCTTGAGTTCTATGGCATCTATGATAACAAGGTGGTGCTTTGGGGTACAGGCAAGCCTCTTCGTGAATTCCTCTGGAGCGAGGATATGGCGGA
>CAVKNU010000074.1:0-12495 GCA_963657465.1 Lachnospiraceae bacterium | reverse complement strand
GGCAATGCGAGAGCCTCAAGCTGTGGAATGGACAACAGGTAAGTTCTCCACGCTTGAACCAGTATGTATTTTGTAAGTATCTGAAAAACAAAAGAAACCTTACGGTATTAAGCGTAAATGATACCGTAAAGTTCCCATCGTTTGCAAGAAATCGATTTTGTGTTGTTTACATCAGTAAATGAATTGTTTGCTGCAAATTAGCGATTAACCTCCATTAACTCGGCTTTTGCGGTTTCGATGGCGGTGAGTTTCAATTCGTCTTCACCCTCCAGCGCATCCAATATCTTGTCGGCAAGCCAAAGGGTGAGCATTTCCTTTTCGTCCACTTTGAAGTATGTTGCCATTTGAATTACTTGACTTCTCTTTGCTCGCCTATCTCCACGTTCAATCTTGCTGAACATCGGGGTATCTATTTCTAAGTATGCAGCCACTTGGCGTTGCAATATTCCTTGTTCGTCTCTAAGAGACTTTATCTTGTTTCCTAATAACATATCTTATTGTCTTTGTTTTTTTGAATATATCCGTGTCGTATATTTTTATGACCGGTCGGTTTTCGGTCGGAATATCTTTAAACGGTCGGATTTTCGGTCGGATTGGGGTAATATGGTCGGATTGAGATTAAACTGACCGATTTTGGTTTTTCAATATCCATTTGAGACCTATTCTGTCTATCAATTCTTCTTCATTTAATTCTACTAATAGTCTGCCGACATAGCGAAGTTGTTGTTCTTCCGTCTTGTTGGTAGGAAGCACATCTTTGAGATATTCGTATATACTATCTCGCTTGGCACCTTCATCGCCAGCATTACTGAGATACTGAAGAATCATTTGGCGTAGCTTCTCCTTGTCCAATCCTTTTGTTTTGGTGTAGGAAGGCAGTTGGTGAGTGTTCTTGGCAATGCTAAGAGAAATGCTGTAATGTGGAGCCTCACCTTCTATCAGTCCACGTTTGAGCAAGTCTTGCGCTACATTCTCATGAATGGTTCTACCTTTTTGTACTGCATCGAGTGAGATGCAATCCCATAGAGAAAGAGTGTCGTTTGTCTTCAATAAATCAGTGTATCGCTTGTTGATTTCATTGCCATAAATACGGACAACAACTTTCTTCTTTATCTGATCAATCTCATAATCAGGCATAGGGAAATGTCTGCGCCATTGCTCGTTGAACATCTTCTTGATGCCACGGCTTACGGTATCAATCATGTTGAAATCTACCATTGCTCTGCATAGACATTCGTTGCGGAAATGCGTCTGAGGCTCTTCGTTTCGCAAAGCATTCTCCAAAGTGCCAGGAATGAATGTGCCAGCATTGGAATAATACAAGTAGCTAGGATTTTCAACGAAATTGATGCGTTGCTGAAGTGTGTAGTCCTGATGGGCAATACAATTATGAAGCGCTTCACGAATGGTGTAATCATCGTACTGCTTCATCGTGTCAGGGAAAAGCGTACCTCCCGGCATTTCACGCAATGTCAGATTCTCTATTTTTGAAAGAATTTCGTCCACCGTTAATATAAAAGGTACTGTGAAGTGTTCGTAGTCAACCACTTCTTGATTCTTGTCTCGGCGTGTCCAAGTAACCTGTACAACAGCAGGGCGCAGTTTGAAAGCGGATTCGTATTTGCCTAACAATATGATGGCAGCTCGAGTTATGCCTCCATTCCTCGTCAATCCACACTTGCTTAGGAATGTTTGGACATTCCAAGCATTCACTTCTTCCGCAGGTATGCGACTATGAACTTTCTTAAACATCATTCGAGCTTTGGCAATAGCCACCTCGTCCAAATCATCTATAGTTGCGTCAGGCACTAATTCTGCAGACCAGTCCTTTGCAGTGTAGATTGGTTCTTCGAGAATAACTGACATTCTTTCTTGTGTCAATTCAACCAAAGAATCCTCTATTCTTTGCCAAGCCTTCTTATGGGCAAGGACGGGGCGGCGAGGCAGATGTTTTGGAATATGTATTATCCATACTCGCTTGTTTGTATCATCAGTTACAAATTCTTCGATGCTTAGACATTCCGATGATAGATAAGTGCATTGTTCTGTAAGTTTGAATGTCGCCGACTGAGTGTTTGCTGACTGACCATTAAAAGTAAGCCTTGAAATGTCAGTTCCAACAATTTCGAGTGTCTTGTCTTTAACACCAATCACAAGATGGCCTCCCTCCATGTTGGCGATAGCCGACACGTAGGATATGACATCATCTTTTTCGTTCCCACAGAACGAGTTCTTCAGATTTTTATATTCCTTCCATTCGCAGCGAGCATTCTCTTGTGGGTACTTGTGGCGGAGATATTGTTGTAATTCTTGTTCAAGCATAATGGTTATTCGACTACCAATTAGCTAGTCGGTCGAAAGGATTAGGTTTCTGCTTACTGTTTTGTGCCATCATTACCTCTGCAGCACAAAGCATAATAATAGCAATAATGTTTCTTTTGCTGATTTTAAAATATATGTTCATATAATGTTCTTTTTTATTCTACAAATAAAGACTGTTTTAAGAAGTACGCTTTGGGCGAACCTTCAATATCAAAGACTCTTACAATGTAATGTAAGGATCCTTGATTTTGAAGATTATCTATCCATTCCCATTCTTTTGTCTCAAAGATAAGAGGGAAATCCTTACTACATTTTATATTTCCCACAGTTGTCTTGGCTTCAATAAATATGCTCTTACCATTATATGAAACAACGAAATCAAAATCGTGAGAGGTTGTATTCAAGCGATATTCTTTACCATTGAAACTCACAATTCTAGCATTCGCATCGTTTGGCGCATAATTTGACCATGTGACATTAACACAACCAAAGCGACTACAAAGCATTTCGTAAACGTAGCATTCTCCTTTATCTCCGATGTCTCTCTTGCGATCATCAGAAATATTTTGCTGGAAAAGTTCTAAATTAAAATCTCCTTGCTCTCTTCGTAAGATGTTTAGTATTGACTTAAAATCCGTGTCAGGAAATTCCTCAATAATCTTTTGGATGGTAACTAGTTCGCTCCTCTGTAATATTTTCTTTACAAAGTCTTTATTCTCAATCAATATCTCTATTTCATCCGAAGAATAGTTGTCATTCATTTGTGAGAAACGAGCTTTTGTTTCAGCATCGTAAATATAGTCATATGACAAATTCTTCCTTTTCATGTATGTTTTTGGAAATAGTTTTGATAAATTATCGTCATCCCTATTACGGTAACTAAAAGAAGACTTGGAGATCGATTCATTTGACTCGAAAAAGAGTAGAAGCGTCTGTATTGAACGTTTGAGTAGTAACTTCCATTCTGTAGAGTTATGTTCACTACAGAAGAACACTAATCTATCAACAAGGTCGAAAAACTCTTTGTCAGTGTTATTTTGAAATTCTTTAGCGAAAACATATTGGGGATGAACAATGGTGCTTGTCATATTGTCATCACCATTCTTCTTATCATGGAAGTGTGACCATAGTTCACTATCAACTAGTTTAATTAGACTATCACTATGTTTATAATGATCAAGTATAGTTCCATCATAGATTACCTCATTTGAAGGATGAAGATTACCATACCAATCGGGGATCAATAATAGATCTTCTTTCACCGACACTTTGCCATTCTTAATTACCTGCGCTAATCGGTTAAGCCAGGACATGCCTAAGTTTTTGCATTCACTCTCCTGCTCGTTAGTGAGTTCCTTATTAGTATTTTTTTTGAGAACTTTGCCAATTGTGAAAATGTTATTGCATTTAGAGGCTTTCTCTGCTAGCAAACCTATCATGTAGTCCTTTGCACCCTTCCATATACTAAGTTCTGAAGTCTTAATAATGTTAATGGTGGTATCTTCAATATTATTGTATTCGTCGTAAAGGTTGCGAATCTCTTTATATTGTTCGCCACATTCTGGGACTAAATGAAGCAAGAATTTTGATACCGATTCCTTTTTGTCATTATCTTCACCATCAAAGTACTCATTGTACTTACTTGCCAACGTTGTAATTTGATATTCTGTAATCTTAGCTTTTTCATTTAATACAAATCCTTCATACAGAAGGACTTCTTTGATGTCAAAGCCTGTATCTTTTAGACAGTCATCCAATAACTTGTCGGGTATCAAGCCTTGCTTGTATAACAAATTGATCGGTTTAAAGTTGCCATATCTGTTGGGAATTATGCTCAAAACATCGTCAGAAGATCCATTCTCAGTTATGTCATCAAGATGCAGATAACCCTTATCAAACATGAAACTTACTATATCTGAAAGCCACTCCGAAGTGCAATACTTAGATGCAATTTGTTCTTCCGTATCTTCAGCACTTATAACATCTAAATGCTTGCGGTTTGCCAATTTGGTAGAAACACGGCTCATTAGCCACTTGTCTGAATCTTCCCAAGTTTCGGCTTTTAGCTCCAAAGTTTCAGATTCAACTTCTTCTGCCTCGGATTTAAATACAGTTTTCAAAATTGACAGAATCTTTGAACGCTTTTCATAGAACTCTTGGGCTCTTCCATCTTCTGTAGATGGAAGAGCCATCAACAATGGTAATAACTTTGTCAGTTTAGAGTCATCGCTTGAATAATTATCATCACGAATCTCTTTTGATCGGTTTTTAATTGCGACAACAACATTATCCTTCGTTTCCTTTGTCAAGGTTATGTGTTGCACTCCTTCCATAAGCAGATTCTTATCCCAATCTATTTCCATTCTCTTCATGAAATCGAAGATGTTGGTTGGGATGTCACTTGCATCTTTCAAATCACAACCTTGTTCTGTTGAACAGAAATAACCAAGACGATTAGGTACAATCTTATTGTCCGCAAGTTTTGTTATTTTTGATACTGCAATCCATTCATAGAACTTATTTAACCATTGAAGCTTTCGTAACACCTCAAACTCTTTCAGTTGCTCAGCATCAAAATTGGTATCTATATCAGAATCATTTTCAATGATAAGAATCAGATTATCAAGGCAAGTGGCATCCTCAATGTACTTGGCAACTTTGTCATATTTAACAGTGGGTATTGCTAGATTCTCACTTTCTGGCTTCTTCTCGTCAAAGTCTGTTTCAAAAGTGAATCGTCCCCACTTTAATGCTACCCAGTTCTCGTTTTCATCTTCAATAGCGAGATTATTTCCATATATGGTCTTGCAAATTTCATAGAAATCATGCAGGTCACAGTCTTTCGAGCATTCTACAAATTTTACATCAGAGTTTATGCTCCTATAGCCTTCACTTGTCTTAACCAGATTCTTCTGTACAAGCATATTTCTTAATGGTAGAATGAATCTTGAGGCTAAGCAATTCTTAGTCTCAACACTCCAGGCTCCATTAAGAATATTGCCCAGACCATTAATGAGATTGTATCTCTTATTATATCCGTTATCAATAAGATAATCTACTACGGATTCGTATAATGAAAGCGATCTTTCAAATATTGACCAGTTGATACCACTTTGCAGATAGAATTGCTCTTCCTCATCAGTTTCTTCATTAGTCCTGATCTCAAATCTTTTCTTGTTCAGATACAATGAGGTTCTTTCTGTTGCAGGTTCAAAATCATTACTATTGATATAGAATGGCAATGACATGCTCTCAAAGCCAATAAGTGGGAGAGAACAATAAACGGAAGGAGATGTTGAAGGAATAGGTAATATATTGTTATCGTTGTCAACTTCCACTGCAACATGAAGTCTCAGATTTCTGTCTTTTGCTTTCCAATGGCTGGAGATTTCTTTCGATGGCTCTTCAATTTCCATAGAGATGAACCTACGGGTAATAGGCTCGTTTCTATCGCTACTTTCTTCTACGAATACTGTCTCTTTTACTACATCCTTTCTTTCATCATTATTCTTTCGAATAATCTTGAAGGTGACATTGCTTTCTTCATTAATTACAGTTATAGAACGAACTGATGGACAGAACAGCATAGTTTGTGCTGCATTGGCACGAACGTTCTCAATACCCATTCTTGCAGCCTTTTCACTAGAATCTTTGTTCAGATGATATGTAAATCTAGTAGGAAGTATTTCATCGGCAGGAATAGGTCTTTTATCCATATTCTCGTCAATCTCCCTTTCAGTTCTATTTACACCAGCTTTATAAGCTTCGTCATCTGGTCCTTCTCTATGTAATGTAAAATCAACAGATACATTTCTCTTAACTTCTGGGTCATCGTGGAATAATGAACCAGACACATCTACAGTTAAAGACAACGCATGTGTAGTCATGAAACCAGTACCGAAACGTCCCGTACTTTGTTTGTCACGAGTCAAACCGTCTTCGGTTGTCTGCTCATTTCGTTTCTCTGCACTAAACTTCCAGATAAGACCTGTTATAGCCTTATTCGTGAACTGATCTCCATTATGTTCAAAATAAAGTTTTTTCTTACCGTCACTATCTGTATAGTATCTAATCGTTACATCAACATAGCGTTCTTCTGGTTTTTCTCTTTTAACAACAGTATCTTTTGCATTTTGCAAAAGTTCCCATGGCCATCGCTTACAGTCTATTTCACTAGGGTCTGTAAGTTGTGGCAATCTGTCATGAAGATTGTTTACATATTGTTCATACTTAACATCATCAAGACTTTTTTCTAAAGAATGTGATCTTTTCATTACATGTTGTTTTTATCTGCATTAACTTATTAGTACTAGCGCAATTAATTGCACCAGTACTAATGTTGTATTATAATTCAAACGTGAAATGCATACCTGTATCAAGGGTACCGTCCATGATTTTTATTACAAGCATGTTCTCGTCCTTGATTATGGCGAAAGGTGTCGGACTGCCATCTTCCGATATATGGATTCGTCCATTGCGAAACTCGTAATCACCACCTTTTGGGAATATGCCATGTTTTATACGCACTTGATACTCGTAATCGTCAGTTGTCTTTATCAGGACCTCCTTATTCTTGGGGAAATATGTGACAGCATAGTTGCCATAGATAATCTTTTGTATTGCTGAAGATAAAGTTGGCTGCACATCTCTATGAGAATCTTGTATCTCGATATGTTGATTCTTTGTCAGTGCCGCATCTTTATTCATGTTCTCCTGTTTTACAGTTACCTGTGACACCGTCTCCGACTTTACTGTTTCCAGTTTCTGAGTCACTTGCTGTTGTGGTACACGTGTTTCGTTGCTTATGCTTGTGGCAATTTTGTAAATCTGTTCCCAATAACTCTTGTTTAGTCTGAGTTCTGTCGGTAGCTCTTTGTCACCGATGCCAAGTTGCTCACGTTTCTTTTTGGCGTCAGTGCGATAATTGTCATTGTCATCGTTGCATGCCTGGCGTTCCTTACATACAATCCAACGCTCATCCATAAGCCGTTTCAAATATTTATCGTCAGTATTCGCAACTGCCCATTCATAGAATATACAGGCGTTGACAAACGTTCCACTTTGCTCGAATGCCTTTCCAAGTTCAGGAAAAACAATGAGCGCAGCTTTCTTACGTGCGAATCGCTTGTAGTTTGTTCCGCAAAAATCCTTTGTTTTCATGGTTTTCAGCGCACGTTGCATATAGCCAAGAAAATCACTTTTTCGTATGCGCCCGATGGCTTCTATCGCATTAAACAGCGGTTCTACCTCAGCGTCAACATACTCAACCTTCGGACGTTTCCATGACCGCAAGTCAGAATAGCGTAACTCGGCAATTGTATGAATAACATACTCATTAACGTTGATGCCCAATTCCTTTGCCTCTCTAACCACATGGTCCGTGCTCCCTATGCTATCTGACGAGCTAAGCATGAACGGAAGAAGCCATTTGAATTCCTTTTTACAGTCCGAACCCTGTCTGACAGCTCTGCACAATACCGTCTTTTGGCTTTCTGTTAGTGGGATATCAAGGTTCTTCCTTGCATCCTCAATCAGTTTGTTGAACCATTTTGGATCTTTTGTGCCCTCGTAGAACTCAATGGTCTTGGGATATCTCTCAACTTTTAGTTTTGCGTTACAATATTCTGGTATTCTTTCCACTTTCTTCATGCTTTCCCACACCTTAATAGCTTCCTCGTTGGCATCGAGGCCATAGGCTATAGATGCCAATTTTGAGCGGCAAGCGTTTACCTCTATATCGAACTCAGCTAGTTTGTCCAACGCTTTAATAATGATGGGGATTTCCTTGGTGTCTTCAGCTCCCTCTGTCTTGAGATTCTGCATCATAAGCGTAATAATGTAACTCCAAGCTTTGTAACAAACCTGTTCTTTGGGATTTTCTCTTAAGAATATTGCCATATCGTCAAGCCCCATTTTTATATCGCGTAACGTTGGAGCCGTTGTCTTTTTGCAGAATTCTATTTTCTTGTTGTGTGA
Source organism: Lachnospiraceae bacterium (assembly GCA_963657465.1). Taxonomy (GTDB): domain Bacteria; phylum Bacteroidota; class Bacteroidia; order Bacteroidales; family Bacteroidaceae; genus Prevotella. The sequence goes on along the minus strand of CAVKNU010000074.1, from coordinate 4,197 downwards.
TTTCCCTGTAAGTTTCTTAATCTTCTCGACCACGGATTGTTGCTGATTGACGTTTAGTTCCAGCCAATAGTTGTCAACGGCCTTGTCATACATTCCTGCTTTGGAAAACCATTCTGCAGCCTCGTCGAATCTCTCGTCGTAAGCCGCAGCCTTTGCTCTGCATCGTGCCTCAGCAATTCTATTGCCAGCACTCTTGTAGCTTGTCGCAGCCTGCAACATGAGTTTGCTATCATGCAGTTCGGCCGCTCTATTTTCTAAGTCTTGCTTGTGCTCGTTTGAACTCAGGTACTTTAGGTTCTCATCAGAAATATCAATATCCTTAACGTACTCAATCCAACCTATTTCATTTTCCGACCATTGGTCACGCTTTGCTGAGGAAAGGTTACCAAACATAAGTAACTGCAAATGATTGATTTCCTTATCGAGAGACTCAACTTCTGACTGATTGAAAGCGAATGCCCAAAATGATGAGCGGTTGACGTCATCGATGATATAAAGGTTGGAACTTGCGCGTGTGACGGCCACATATGCGTTACTGACCTGATACTTTAGTTCTATATCCTCAGTCAAGTTGGGACATTCGTGGTTGTCGAACCATTTTGTCAGATTGTCAATTTGTATGCCTTGATTGTTCTTTGTGTTAAATCCGAATATTGCGACGTTTGGATATTCTAAACCTTTGGCTTGTGTTGGATTCAAAATTGTAATGTTACTAGGTACTCCTTCCTCGAACTTGACGAAATCCTTCAGTGGTGAGTCTTTTATGTATTGTTCCACAGACTCGCCATCGTTGGTAGGCACAATAAGTACAACTCCGTTGTCCTTTAGTTTCTTCAGTGTTTCCTCGTCTGACGGAGATATGCAGTATACGGAACTACCTTCCTGTGAAAAATGTGTTTTCTGTGGTACTGAGTATTCATTAAACCGACTAGCGCGGAGGAGCTGTATGCGGTTTGCCAGCTTCACAATGTTGCGAGTCGAGCGGAAATTCTCGGAGAGCACAACTGGACTTGGTATCATGCCTTTCTGTGGCTTGATACCGACTAAAGTGGATAGCCTTTCCGTGAAGTAGCTGCGCAGTGACTCCCAACTGAATCCTGTAGGATTGAGTGTTTGAAACTCGTCGCCGGCAAAAACGAACGGTAGTTTGTTGATATCGTCTTGAATCTTGATGGAGCGTTGGGCGAATGAAGAGGAGTTGAGTATGAAATCTATTTCCACACGAGTGAAGTCTTGTGACTCGTCACAGAACACGGCTGAGAAACGATCGTCAACACAATCCTCTTGAAGGCAATAAATGACAAGGTCTTGGTCATCCCATACTCCTTCATTTGCATTGAGCATTGAATACCACTTTTTCCAAACATTTTCATAGATATTCTTGAATGTTTTTAGTGTGACTGATTGGTTCTTTTCGCCGATTTTGTCATAATCTTCAGGTGTAAGGAATGCATCACTGTCCCAACCTTTGATGTAGGTCCTTATCACATGCCAACTAATACTCGGTCCATAATCCCTTGCAGCATTCTTTATCTTGCCGAATTTTTTCTCCCACATTGAATTGAACTTGGGAAACGATATATACTTACTGTCAGGAAACTTTTTATTAACTTTTCCGGGGTGCTTCTTCTCAATGCAGTCGCACAGTAGAGTCTTGAAAACATAAAACATCTTGGGTAGAAGTGGTTGTATGTCTTTCTTGTAGTTGACATTCTTATCCTCCAATGCTTTCTTGTATACGTTGTTTTTCTCAAACAGCGTTGTACACAGTTTTTTCGCATCGTCAATAAGGTTTGAACTATAAGATAAATACACCGGCGCTTTCAGCTCAATTCCTACATTGTCGCGGCTATTTATGTAGCGGAGAATTACCTCTGCGAACAGGTATTGCAGTAAAGTTGATTTACCACTACCTGCCCTTCCCGTTAAGAATAGTGGGTATCTTATCTGTTTTTGGGATACGATGTCGACTTGTTGTGATGATAAAACCATGTTGCTCTTTGAATCCTGTTCCATCACTCGCCACTCGTCGCGATCTTCAAGAAAAGTGTATGGATAGCCGCGTTGAAAATCTGTGGGGATGACCTTTGGAAATTCTGTTGAATAGTCTCTGTTGGAATTGCGCTCAACTAACTTTGCTAAAATCCAGTTCTCGTCCTCGCGCTTGTATGCCAATATTGCATATTCTTTGAACTCTATAGGGTACCATCCTGAAGGATTAAATAGATTGTCATTTAGACAATTGTTTATCTCGTTTGCAGCATTAGTAAAATCGGTGAATTCTCCTTCTGCGTTTATAGAGCCGGTGAAGTTGTCGTTGACACAGTTTATCCACTCTTTGGTCTCAAAAATTGTTATCTCGAATAATTCGTGATTAATATTGAGTGGAGTAGAGATGAAAAGATTTTCGGAATTTGTCAGTTCGGGTTTGTTACTTATTACTGTCGGCTCTTTAAGAAGTTCTTTTACCTTTTTTTCATAATATGCCCAATCAAGTGATACCTTACCTGTAATTGTGTCTCTTTCTTTCTCGGACTTGGTGCTCAATTTGAATTTATCATATTCGGAATCACCTCTAGCAAACATTCGTAGTGCGATATAAACACAGATTTGCTGCCCTTCGATAGTAAACTGTTTAGTTGTTAATACTGAGCGAAAATTTTCATGCTTAATTTTTATATAATTGCCAGGGAATTTTGTGTATTCCATTTCCCTTGGATGTTTATATCCTTCACTAGATGTCTTGACGCGAAACATGTCTAAAGCTTTTGCTTTCCCATGCTTTTTTGCTTCCTCATCATAACGATTGGTGGAAAATACGAAATTTTTCATTTTGTTATATTTTTACTTGATGTTATACTAATTGCAAACTTTTTCACTAACCATATTGAAGTAACCATATTCTGAAATATAATTTATAAGGGTGAGCCAATTCATATGAGTATTTTGTATACTCTAAGTACATCCTCGTCTCCATAAATGTAATCACAAACTTGTCTCAACAATAAAGTCAAATATAGCACTCCTTGGGAGATGCCAATGTTGCGCCCTTGTTGGAAAGTTCGAAGGTTTTGAAGCATTTTGTCGAACATAAAATACCTTGGTAACTCGAATCCATGATATTGTTCTGATTTCAAAAAGAAATCCATTGCCTCTGTATGATTAAGACTAAGTATTTTTTTCGGTCATATATATTATGTTGATTTAATGTTCTACATACGGTTTCATCGCATTCTTTGGTACATACGCTGTTGCCACCAAATACCCATCAAACAATTCTACTAACACACGCTGTTGCCCAGCAATCCTTGTCACTCTGCCATGTATATCCTTAAACTCTCCCTCTGTAATCACAACTTCATCCCCTAACTTATATTTGATATTATCCGAAGTAACAGGGATGATGTGAGGATTATGTATGGAGGTTAAACGGATGAAATTGTCCATAGCTGCTTCAGAGATGACAAGAGGAGGATTCTTGGTTGGCGCATTTTCACGATGTGATGTGTGGTCATAATAGTAACTCAACAAAGCTCTATTTTCAAGAGTTTTGATACTTTTATCTTTCAAAAGAGGGTCAACTTGATCTGCTGTGGCATGAACAAAGAGAAATGAGGGGAGAAGAGGTTCTCGGATGATTCGCTTCTTGCCTTGCTTCTTAACCTCTTTGTATCGCATAGGAGCATAACATTCCAAGCCTTTAGTCTCTACAAATGCTTTTACCTTGATAACACGCCCATACGAAACTCGCAATACAAACCATTGCTTAGTTTCTGAAGGCGCATTCTCTACCGACACCCCACCTTTGTTATTTAAGATGGAGGGCGTACAAGAGGTAAGTCCTGCACTTGGACACGAAGAGCCAGTGTCGGTAGGCTGCCCATTATACAATGAAGCGTCAGCCATTAAAGGCTGTCTGGTATTAACTTCCAAAGCTCTTATTCAGAGGTTAGATCAAATCAATCGACTTTTTCTTGATAGAATTGCCAAATGTTGACTACAAAGATAAGTAATTTCGATCAAACGAAAGAATAAATCATTGAAAATCTTTGGTTTTGGTATTACGTTTTTGGATTATGAGGTGATTTGTAGTATTTACAGCTACAAATCACCTCACGGTATTATTTGGATATACCTTGGAGCAATACTTCGTTAAATTTTATGCTGCGTCAGCAGCGAATCCAAATATTTCATTCA
>CAVKNU010000073.1:0-12555 GCA_963657465.1 Lachnospiraceae bacterium | reverse complement strand
TGCCAGAGCGTCATCACGGTTTGATTCCGCTCAACATGCAGGCTGTGGAAGAGGGTATGAAGATTATCGAGAAGGTAGATTAAAATAGAATTGGACTAGCAATAGCTTGCATCCGAAGATAAAAATAGGCACGTCAGATGATGACGTGCCTATTTTTTTATGTTAAATCTAGGAAAAGTCTTGCTTTCTATTAGATAAAATTGTATTTTTGCCTAGAAGTATAAACAACTAACCCTAGCTTTGCCCGAGCCCTGAAAGTCATCGATGACAATGGCTTCATCGGTCTCACCGATTCGTTCCCGTGACCAGCATAGCCATAAGGTTTGAGTGAGGAGAAAAGAGTGAATGATAATTTGCTAACCGTCGGCTGGCGAATTTGAAATTTGTTGCAAATTAAATAAAAAAGAACAAGTATGGATAATGATTTGAAATGCCCTAAGTGTGAATCTGAGAATGTGCAGTCTGAGGGACAGATACATTTGTGCTTGGATTGCGGCTATAAATGGGAAAATGAGATGCCGCAAGACTTGGGCGAGATGATTATATACCAATCTGATGAAGGTGTAAGGCTGGATGTTAGGTTGGAGAATAAGACTGTGTGGCTGAATATAGAGCAAATAGCCCAGTTGTTTAATAAGGGAAGAGCTACGATTAGCGAACATATATCAAATATTTTCAAAGAAGGAGAACTTGAGGAAAAAGTGGTTTGTCGGAAATTCCGACAAACCACTCAACATGGTGCTATAGAGGGGAAAACGCAGAGCAAAGAGGTTAAATACTATAACCTTGATGTAATCATATCTGTAGGTTATCGTGTAAAATCTATTCAAGGTACTCGTTTCCGCCAATGGGCAACAGAACGGTTGAATGAATATATCGTGAAGGGCTTTACGATGGATGATGAGCGATTGAAGAATCTTGGTGGAGGAAGTTACTGGAAAGAACTTCTTGACCGCATCAGAGACATCCGTTCTTCTGAGAAAGTGCTCTATCGACAAGTGCTCGATATTTATGCCACGAGTGTGGATTATGACCCTCGAACAGAGGCTTCGAGACTTTTCTTCAAGATTGTGCAAAACAAGATTCATTATGCTGCTCATGGGCATACCGCTGCGGAAGTAATCTATGAGCGTGCGGATGCAGAACAGCCTTTTATGGGACTGACTATCTTTGAGGGAGAGTTGCCTGCCATCAAGGATATAAAGATAGCCAAGAACTATCTGAAGGAAGATGAGTTGAAGATACTCAACAATCTTGTCTCTGGATATTTTGATTTTGCGGAAATCATGGCTTTAGAGCATCGTCCTGTCTATATGATGGATTACGTGAAGCAACTTGACAGTATCTTGCAATCGACAGGTCGCCCTCTCTTGAAAGGCTCTGGCAGTATCAGCCACGAGGAGGCGATGGACAAGGCTTTACGAGAATATCGCAAGTATCAGGTTAAAACCTTGACTCCAGTAGAAGATGCTTATTTGGAGTCTATCAATGCTCTTGGCAAAATAGCCAAGAGAAAAGGAAGACAGAAGGGAGAGAAATAAGCGTGAGTAATTCGTTCGCCATCGGCGAACGAATTTGCTATAGTCATAATTTCTGAGGACAACCACTTTTCTTATTTCCCTTTTTGCTCCTTATCGCTTCATGTTCCCAAAGCTCTTATTTGAGGTCTGGGTCTTCTTGGTGCTAGAAGTTTTCTTCACCAACTTGTTCTGCTTCTTCTGGCAAGAAGTGCAGTTTGGCTTGTTGCATTGTTGCTTGTTAGCTACAGCTCTCTTGTCCTTCTTCTGCTTGCAGCAGTTGTCTTGCTTAACTTTAGGCTGCTTGTTGTTCTTCTTGTTGTTGTCACTTACGCAGCAAACCTGATTCTTGTTGCCAGTATTCCCAAACATTCCTCTTGCGGAAACGGATGCAGTGCTCAATGTGAGAACAGCTATCATTGTCATGATCATTCTTCTCATAATCGTATCTTTTTTAAAGTGTTACTATTCTTGTTGTCTATCTCTCTAAATCGCAAGACTGCTTGTCTCTTGATTACGGTTGCAAAGGTACGGCGATTTTGGGAGATGGCGCAGGGAATATCCATAAAGGGAGGTATGAAATTCCCTAAAGAAAAGCGGGATTTGTTCCAAATCAGGGGCAACATGGGTTGATTTTTGTTACAAATCATGGGCAACATGCCAAATCCGTAATATATCTACAGCCGTTTTCGGATATTCTTTGTACTTTTGCATCCGAAAGAATGAAAAGAACAAGAATGAAAAGAACAAGAATGAAAGGCAAGGAGAAAAGAACAAGAATACAAAAACATTAATACAAGAACAAGATGAAAATAACTGTGATTTCGGGCAGTGCCCACAAACATGGCACTTCAGCCCTTTTGGTGGATAAGTTTATCGAGGGTGCACAGGAGGCAGGACACGAGGTGTTCCGCTTTGATGCGGCTTTCAAGGAGGTGCATGGTTGCATCGGTTGTGATACCTGTATCAACAAGGGCAAGGGATGTGTCTACAAGGATGATATGCAGGAACTGAATCCGCATATCTTGGAGGCTGATGCCATCGTCTTCGCCTCACCTATTTATTATTATAACATCAATGCACAGGTGAAGGCGGTGATGGACCGCTTCTATGCCAACAATGCTGCCTTGCAAGGCAACAAGAAGTCTGCGCTCTTGCTCACCATGGCAGACAACTGCCTGGAATCTGCCGAGGGACCTATCGCCTTCTTCAAGAACTACACGAAGTACATGCAGTGGGAAAACAAGGGCGTGCTCTCTGCCATCAACTGTTGGAAACGTGAGGACATCGAGAACTCAAGCTATCCACAGCAGGCATACGAATTGGGAAAAAACTTCTAATGGTAATACAATAAAAAACGACTGGTGTTTTGGCATTCTATGGCAAGACGCCTCCAAGTATAGGGAAGGAGAGTAAGACATAAGATAAGGGCAGAATTTGTCGAAAATTTGTGGTTTTCTTAGAATCTCACGTTAAAATTGTGTTTCCCATTGGAATGTGAATATGTTACCGTCCAACCATGATAATCACATACAGCCTTTACGATGGCAAGCCCCAAGCCATTACCCTGTTTGTTTTGCGCAGGACGGTAGAAGCGGTTGAAAATGTGTGCGGGGTCAAGGGCTGGCTCGTCAGACGTATTGGATACAGTCAGGGCATTCGCCTTGATTGACAGGACAATGCTACCGTCTCTGCGGTTGTGGCGTACGGCATTTACCACAAGATTGTTGAGCATACTCTCAAGCAACGACCTATTAGCTTTTATCAGTACCTCCTGCTGGAAATCCTTTACGATATGCAGTCCATTGGCTAAGCTCTTTAGGAGGGGAAGAATATCGTCTATAAACGTATTTAGACAGATATCCTCAGACTTGACGAACTGTGCGTTTTCTATCTTTGCAAGAAGCAGAAGGTTACGGTTAAGGCGTGAGAGGCGGGAAGTCATTTGGTAGAGGTCTTGTATGATTTCCGCTTGCCGTTCCGTCAGTTCCTGCTGTTGCAGCAGAAGGTCGAGTTTGCTTTGGAATATGGCGAGCGGCGTCTGCAGCTCGTGTGAGGCATTCTCTGTGAATTCTTTCTGCGCCTTGTAACTATCAAGGCTGTTGCGCATGAGCATACGTAATGAGCCGTTCAGCCGATTGAACTCCTTGATGTCGCTCTTTGGCAATATGGGGATGTTGCCGCTTTCAAGAGAGAACGCCTCTATCTTGTCTAAAGTCTCGTCAAACGGAGTCCATAGTTTTCGAGAAATAATGCGCATGGTAAGTACCACGCCTATGCCAAGCATCGCCGTGATGAGTACATACTGAATCATGATGCCTACCATGATGTCCTTTTCAAGGTCTGGTGCAGGCAAGTTGCGTCCAGCTTGAACCGCCTCCACTAAAACTGCCATGTCCTCGGCATAATAGTTCTTTGTCAGCCAATAAAACAATGGCGTGGCGATAATGAAGAGAATCGCTACGCAGACAACAAACTGTGTCATCGACTTGCGTAATAAGCTACGTTGCTTTCGAATATTCCCGTTGTTACATTCTTTTCTCATACTTCATGCCATTTATATCCCATGCCATACACGTTTCGTATGCAGTCCTTGCATCCTGCCGCAGCCAACTTAGCCTTTAGGTTCTTTATATGCGTATATACAAAATCATGATTGTCCATCATGTCTGCCATCTCACCGCTTAGATGTTCTGCCAAAGCACTTTTGGAAACCACACGTCCCTGATTGCCAATAAAGAAAAGCAGCAGTTCATATTCCGATTTAGTCAATTCCACAGACATGTCGCCTACCCTTACAGATTTGTTGAGCAGATTTATCCTAATGCCATTGCTTTCTATGAAATTGCTTGCCGAGAAATCGCGTCGTCTTATTACGGCATAAATGCGCATACTCAATTCGGCAAGATGAAATGGTTTGGCGAGATAGTCGTCCGCTCCTATCTGTAGCCCTTTCACCTTATCATCAAGGGAGTCTTTTGCCGACACGATAATCACACCCACGGGATTGCGCCGCTTGCGTATCTCACGTAAGATGTCAAGTCCGTTGCCATCAGGCAGCATAAGGTCGAGCAGCACGCAGTCGTAGTCATAGACACCCACTTTCAAGCGTGCCTCGTCGTAGGTGAATGCTTGCTCACACAGATATTTCTCACCGCTCAGATAGCTCACAATGCTGTCCGAGAGTTTGCGCTCATCTTCTACAATCAGTATTTTCATCTTTATACATTTTTATTTATACAGCATAACGATACTACCTGCCGTTATGAGCAAAGCCCCGATGATAACCTTGGCGTTGATAGGTTCTTTCAAGAAAAGGAACGACAGGCAGATGGTGATGACGACACTCAACTTGTCAACTGGTGCCACACGTGCCACGTCGCCAATCTGCAGGGCTTTGAAGTAGAATAACCATGACAACCCCGTTGCCGCTCCCGATAGAATCAGAAACAGCCACGTATGGCTTGGTATGCACTTGACCTCGCTCGCATGACTGCCAGCCAAAGCGATACCCCATGTGATGAAGAGGATGATGGTGGTACGGATAGCCGTGGCAAGGTCAGAATTGATGTCTTTCACTCCAATTTTGGCGAAGATTGCCGTCAATGCGGCAAAGAAGGCTGAAAGCAATGCGTAGTACTTCCACATAATATGTTTGATATTTTTCTTAATATAACGCAAAGATAGGCTGTAAAATTGTGGAAAGTTTGAAGAATTTGGCATTTTGAGCTTAAAAAAGTATAAACATAGAAAAACTACCAAATCTCAACAAATTCACTTACTATTTTTGCCACATCAAACTGTACGAAAGAACAGAATGTCGATAGTAAGAACAGATAATAGAAACGAAATGAATATCAAGAATTTTATCAACCGACCAATCATGTCGGTTATGCTTTCGGTCATTATTGTAATCATTGGCATCATCGGACTGCTGAATCTTCCGATTGAACAATATCCCGACATAGCTCCGCCTACTGTGAAGGTGAGCGCTACCTATACGGGAGCCAATGCCGAAACCATTATGAAGAGTGTGGTAACGCCATTGGAGGCTTCAATCAATGGTGTGGAGAATATGCAGTACATGACCTCATCTGCGGCAAACAACGGTACTTGCACCATCACCATCTATTTCAAGCAAGGCTCTGACCCTAATATGGCGGTGGTGAATGTGCAGAACCGTGTGGCTTCGGCGCAAGGACTGCTACCTGCCGAAGTGACAAAGAGCGGTGTGACGGTGAAAAAAACTCAGAACTCCAACCTCAAGTTCATCACGCTCTATAGTCCAGATGGTCGTTATGACTCGAAAACACTTACCAACTATATGAAGATAAACATCGAACCCCAACTTTCGCGCATAGCTGGTGTGGGTGAGGTGAATGTGTTCGGTGCCGATTATGCCTTGCGTATTTGGCTCAACCCTGACAAGATGCACGCCTATGGACTTGTGCCGAGCGACATTGACAATGCCTTGGCTGCACAAAACATAGAATCGCCAACAGGTTCGTTGGGTGCAGAATCGGACAATACCTTTCAGTATGTGTTGAAATACCGAGGACGTTACACCGATGCAGAGGAGTTTCGGAATATTGTGGTGAAGGCGTCGGCAGACGCTGGTGTACTTCGGCTTGGTGATGTGGCGCAAGTGGAATTGGGGACGGTTGATTATAACCTGAAGAGCACCACCAACGGTAAGCCTGGCGCATCGGCAAGCATCACACAGACAGCTGGCACGAACGCAAACGAGATAGTCAAGCAGATAGACAAGGTGGAGGATGATGTGCGCCAGACACTCCCGGATGGTATGATTCTTGAAGACCAGACGAGCGTGATGGACTTCTTGAACGCCTCCATGCGCAACGTTACGGAGACTCTCATCATAGCTATCATCCTTGTGGTTATCGTTGTATTCATCTTCTTGCGCAACTGGCGGTCGATGGTGGTGCCTATCATAGCCATTCTTGTATCGCTCATCGGAACATTCGCCTTCATGTATGCCGTGGGATTCTCGCTCAATTTGCTCACGCTTTTCGCCCTTGTGCTTGTCATCGGCACTGTGGTTGATGACTCTATCGTGGTGGTAGAGGCGGTACAAGCGAAACTCGGCAAAGGCAACATTTCTGCCTTCCAAGCCACGGTTGAAGCCATGAAAGATTTAAAGTCGGCTCTCATCACCACAACCATCGTCTTTATGGCAGTGTTTATTCCTGTGAGTTTCACAAGCGGAACGACGGGTGTATTCTACAAGGAATTTGGCTTGACAATGGCAGCTGCTGTGGCAATATCCTTGTTTAATGCGTTGACGCTTTGTCCTGCACTCAGTGCATTGATTTTAAAGGGAAAGGGAATTTCTGGTGAAAGCCGCCAAGCATCTGTGGGAAATATACGAAACAAATGGATAGTCTCTTATCTTCGCCTCGTCTTGGCAACAATTCGTCATCGAAAGTTCATCTTGTTTTCGCTGCCCATATCCATGATAGTTTTGGTTATTATGATGATGACTACCAAGACAAGCCTTGTACCACAGGAGGATATGGGAACGATAGATGTGAATGTACAATGCCGTCCAGGTTTCAGTCTTGCACAGACCGCCAAAGTGATGGACCAAGTGGAGGCTGCGGTGAAGAACATTCCTCAAATCAAGATACATACTCGCATAGACGGCCGTGATGCCCAGCAGAACCAAACCTCATCCGCAGGTTTCCTTTCCGTCCGCCTGAAAACTTGGTCGGAACGCACTCAACCAGAAGACGACATCGACAGCGTGGTAAACGAAATCTACCGTCGCACGGCTTTCATAAAGGATGCCGACGTCAACTGTGCCACGCTTCCAACGATACGTGGCTATGGTTCGGCAAGTGGCTTTGAACTATATGTGCAGAACCGTAAGAATGAGGATTTTACGTCTTTATCTGATGCCACCAAGCAATTCGTTGACGAATTGAACCGACGCCCCGAAATAGCCAAGGCACACTATACATTCAGAATGGACTATCCTCAGTACATGGTCGAGGTGGATGCCGCACGCTGTATGATGAAAGGTGTTTCGCCTAAGGATGTGCTCAGTGCTTTGTCAGCGTATGTGGGTGGCGACTATGCCTCCAATATCAACAAATACACCAAGCTTTATCGAGTGATGGTGCAGTCGGCGGCTGCATACAGACTGAATGAGGCATCCTTGACTAATATGTATGTAAAAGGAGACGATGGAGCGATGTCGCCATTGAGCGAATACGTTACGTTGAAGAAAGTGAACGGAGCAGAATACCTAACCCACTTCAATCTCTTCCCTGCCATACGAGTCAACGGAACTGCAGCCGCAGGATATAGTTCTGGAGAGGCAATTCGGGCGATAAGCGAGGTCGCAAGCAAGACCCTCCCCGTGGGTTATGGCTATGAACTAAGTGGTCTGTCTCGTGAGGAGTCTTCACAAGGCAATACAACCATATTGGTGCTCACGATCAGTCTTGTGTTCATCTACATCATCCTGTGTTGTCTTTATGAGAGTCTGCTTATTCCCTTTGCCATTCTCCTCGTGGTACCGTTCGGTCTTTGCGGAAGTTTTCTTCTGTCCTCCGTGTTCGGCATAGACAACAGCATCTATATGCAGATAGGATTGGTGATGCTCGTCGGAATGTTGGCAAAGACAGCAATCTTGCTTACAGAATATGCCACCGAGCGCCGCAAAGCAGGTTTGTCCATTGTTCGAGCCACGCTTTCTGCCGCCTCCGTCCGCTTGCGCCCTATTGTGATGACGGCGAGTGTGATGATTATAGGTATGGTGCCACTGATGCTCGCCCATGGAGCAGGAGCAAGGGGCAATGCTGCCATAGGCACTTGTGTGGTTGGCGGAATGCTGGCTGGTACAACCACCATTCTGTTGTGCCTTCCTCCACTCTTCTGTATATTTGAAAGGTTGAGGAAATTCAAATCCTAATCCGTATGCTGCTTGCGTGATGATATACCTTATTCTGCCAATCGAATACTCATAGGACTTATCGTGATGAGGTGCTTCTTGTAGAGGTCGCCCACGGCACGCTTATATACTTTCTTGCTTACGTGGAAACGCTCGTAGATGTCATCGGCTTCGCTCTTGTCGCCTAGGTCGCAAGCTCCATCATTGTCTAAGAGATATTGATAGAGAGTCTCGGCAAAGTCGGCGGTTTGTTCCATGCCCGTCTTCTGTAGCGTCACATCTATCTTTCCATCAGGGCGCACACGTCCAATATAGCCTTTCATCTTATCGCCAGTATGGATGTACTGGAAGATTTGGCTTTGATAGAGAAGACCTGGATACTTGTTGTCGATGATGACTTTGAAACCTAGGTCGGTTTTCTGCCAGATGAGCAAGTCAACCTCTTCACCATGTTTGTAATGAGGGTGTTCTTCGCTGAGGTAATGTTCTACTTTGGCTGAGGCTACAATGCGGTAGCTCTCTTCGTCGATATGGATGTGGACGATGTAGGAGTTGCCGAGTACCATGCGCTTCTTTTGTTCACGGAATGGACAGAAGATGTCTTTCATCAATCCCCAACCGAGGAATGCACCATACTCGTTGACCCATTTCACTTCGAGATAAGCGAAGTCGCCTACTTTTGCCAATGGTTTTTCTGTAGTAGCGATGAGGCGCTCGTCTTGGTCGAGATAAATGAATACGTCTAGTTCATCGCCTATGGCGAGACCTTCTGGGATGTAGCGGGTAGGGAGAAGGATTTCTCCTTCTTCACCTCCATCAAGATACATGCCGAAATCGACTTCCTTTACTACTTTCAGGCGATTGTAATCACCTAGTTTTATCTTATTTGCCATAACTTTATTGTTTACTTTGTTTCTCCTTCTTCGCATTCCGCATTTGCTTCTACCGTCTTCTCGATCATTCCGTCTTTGAGATGGATGGTGCGGTCTGTGATCGCAGCCAAGCCCTCATCATGGGTGACGATGACAAATGTTTGTCCAAACTTATCTCTTAAATCAAAGAAAAGTTGGTGAAGCTCGGCTTTGTTTTTGGTGTCAAGACTTCCTGAAGGTTCATCGGCAAGGATGACGGCAGGATGGTTGACCAAGGCACGAGCCACTGCCACACGTTGCTTCTCACCACCCGAAAGTTCGGCAGGCTTGTGGTTGGCACGGTCGCTCAATCCCATGAAGGCAAGTAATTCTTCAGCACGTTCCTTAGCCTCTTTGCGGCCTTTGCCGGCAATGAAAGCTGGAATCATGATGTTCTCCAAGGCAGTGAACTCAGGTAACAGTTGATGGAATTGGAAAACAAAACCTAAGTGCTGATTGCGGAAATCGCTCAACTTCTTGGTGGAAAGTTGGCTTACGTCGATGCCGTCAACGAGAATACTACCACTGTCAGGCTTGTCCAAGGTACCAATAATCTGGAGCAAGGTGGTTTTGCCGGCACCACTAGGACCGACGATACTAACCACTTCACCTTTATCGATATGCAGGTCGATACCTTTGAGAACCTGCAGAGAGCCGAAGCTCTTGGTAATGCCTTTAATGTCTATCATTGTTGTAATATTGAGTGTTAAATGTTATTATGTGGAAAGGAGAAATCATTTTCTGAATTTCTTCTTTATCCATCTGCTAAATATTTCGTAAGCACTTTCTTCCTCCTGATGCTGAGGCTCAGCGAATGTCAGTTGTTCTCCTGAAGTATCTCCATATTGATCAGGGAAGATAATCATGAGATTGGTGCCTGAGAAGAATCTGGTAAGTTCGTCAGGAAGTCGCTCTAAAGCCGCTTTGAAAGAAACGGTGCCTTTGCGTGCAGTGATGACCACAAACATGTGATCGGAAGCAATCTGGGATGCCAAGAGAGGCAACTCATTCCAATGGTTCATGAGTGTATAATCGGCGCGTACTTCGCTATGGCGATTCTTGATATATTCATTGATAAGCGAAAGCGTCTCGCTACGTCCATGAAACTGTATGCGACAATCAAGATTGCCTGCCATGCGTGAGAGACGTTCCAACCATCGATAGAAACCTGGCTCAAACTCGGCTCTTGATGGTACTGCCACCTGAATGCGGCGAATGGTGTTCAGGGGTTGTTTGATGCGAGCCATGATGATTTGACGACTCAAACCATTGAAGAGACTTTGATGGAATTCTCCCCAGAACTTCTGTGAAATCTCTGGATGCATGTGCATGCCAATGATGATTTCAGAGCATTGAAATTCGTTGAAAGCATGTTTGATACCATTGGCTATGTTGGCTGCGATACGCACTTGGGTTTGTGTCATCACATCGGTGGCGGCTGCCAGTTGGCTACAATGCTCCAGCAATCTGCGCCCTTGTTCTTGGTTGTATCGCATGTCCTTGTCGTCATACACCACATTCAGGCAGATAAGTCCTCGATTCAACTTTTGGTTTCTTACCAAGAAAGCGAGATTCATCAGATTGTCGGCGTACTCTGGATAGCGAACAGGGATGAGAATCTTTTCATCGTTAGCCTTCTTGTCGTCGTCCTCGGCGTCTGGCAATTCTTTGTCTCGAAGGATAATCTTACGCGAAGACCAATCGGTGAGAATCGAAGAGATGATACATGTGCAGAGTATCATGATGACCACGCCATTGAGCATGTCGTCGTTAACCAAGTAAGTGTTTTTACCAATGAGGATATTCATACCAACCATTACCATGGCGATACTACCTGCGGCATGGGCGGAAGTCAATCCAAACATCATGTGGCCTGAGCTGAGAGGCAATCGGAATCCGATGCAAGCGGCGTATGCGGCAATCGCTTTGCCAAGTGTGCCGAAGAACACGATGCAGAAGACTACCCAAAGAATGTGACCACCTTGAAAGAGTAGGTTTATATTGATGAGCATGCCCACACCTATCAAGAAATAAGGTATGAACAAGGCATTGCCTATAAACTCCAGGCGATTCATCAGCGGAGAAATGTGAGGAATGTATCGGTTTAGGATAAGGCCGGCGAAGAAGGCACCAAATACACCTTCGATGCCAACGATTTGTGAAAGGGCGGCACTCATGAAGAGCATGGCCATCACAAAGATAAATTGCATCACGGCATCGCTGTATCGACGAAGAAACCAACGGGTGAGACGTGGAATGAGCGTAATCATCACACCACAATAAGCTGCAAACTTAACAATGAAGAATACCCAAAAAAGCACACCGTCGTGCTTACTGAAGGAGGCCACAAGACCTGCCAGAATGATGAGGGCTATCAATAAAGACAACATGCTAGACCCCACGCTCAAGGTGACGCTTGGTTTCTGTTGGAGACCATAGCGCGAAACGATAGGATAGGCTATCAATGTGTTGGATGCCATGATGCAACTCAATAGCAAGGATGCCTTGGTGGAATAATGCAACAGTTGGATGCTCATGGCAAAAGTAAGGAAGAAGGGGACAAAACAAGTGAGCAAACCATAGATGAGCAATCGAGACTTGTTCTTTTTCATTCCCTCCATATCCATTTCTAGGGCTGCGAGAAACATGATGTAATAGAGTCCCACTTTACCGAAGAGTTCAAAAGAGGAGTCTCGTTCCAAGATGTTCAAACCATATTTGCCGATGAGTACACCTGCTAGCACCATGCCGATGATGTGAGGAATTCTCAGTTTTCCCATGATGATAGGGGCAAAGAGAATGATGAGTAGCACTACGAAGAAAATCAACGTAGGGTCGGTTATCGGGAAATATTGGGCTATATTCAACATTGGCGTTTTGTTTTTGCTTGCAAAATTACGAATAAAACTTGAATGCTCAAAGTTTTTTGTGGCTTATCCTTTATTGATACAAGTATTTTTTGAGTTTTTTTGTTCTTTGATATAACTTTGCGTAGATGAAAATGGAAGAAAATGTACTAAAATGTAAGCTAAAATGATAAAATTACAGCAAAAAGCAAGAATATTTTGTGAAAAATGCTAGGATTAACAGAAAAAGCCTTATCTTTGCAGCGAATTTGCGAAGATAAGCATCCTTTCGCATCTTCGGGTATTAATTACTTATAACAACTTTTAAATTAAAAAGATCGATTATGAAAGTAGCAATTGTTGGT
>CAVKNU010000072.1:0-12573 GCA_963657465.1 Lachnospiraceae bacterium | reverse complement strand
ATGCTGAGATGAAATATCAGTTGATGCCATACGTCTATGCGCAGGCTAAGGATTGTTCAGAGAAGGGCTTGCCTATGGTACGTGCCCTTTTCGTAGAATTCCCTCACGATGCTGGTGCTTGGCTGGTGGAGGATGAGTATATGTATGGTTCGCAGATGCTCGTAGCCCCACTCTTGGAGTCAGGCAGCAGCCGCACCGTTTACTTGCCAAAGGGTAAGTGGATAGACTATCAAAACGGTAAGGTATATGAGGGTGGCTATCAAGACATCAGTGTCAAGGACTGCAAAATACCTTGTGTCATCTTGGTAAAGGATGGCAGTTTGATACCTCAGGTGCCTGTGGCACAGAGCACAGACAAGATAGAATGGGACAAGCTCACCTGGAAGCCTTTCAAGGTAGATGCAGCTGAGTGCGTAGGCTATCTCTACAAGCCAGGAAGCAAAGATATTGAAATTGTTAGAAAGAAATGAATAAAAGAAAAGAGGTAACTACTTAGTAGTTACCTCTTTTCTTATGGGTGGAAGGTGGGACTCGAACCCACGACATTCAGAACCACAATCTGACGCTCTAACCAACTGAACTACGTCCACCATGTTAGCTTGCTTAAACGTTATTTCTTTTAAGCGGTTGCAAAGGTACGGAAAATATTTGGATCTACCAAATATTTTCCGATTTTTTTTTGAAAAAATTACTTTGCAGGACTTGTAGGGGTAGTAGGAGCTGCTTTTTGAGCATTGTTTCCTGCAGCTGGAGCTGCCTTCTGAGCACCTGGCATGGCAGGAAGGGCTGTCTGCTCTTGGGTAGCACCTTCCATAACGCTGTTTTCACCAGTAGCCTGAGGAGCAACGTATGCACATGCTACACTGATAACGACCATAGCTACAGCGAGACCCCATGTTAATTTCTCTACAATATCAGTTGTCTTGCGGACACCCATGATAGAGTTAGATGAAGAGAAGTTGGATGCAAGACCACCTCCCTTTGATTCCTGGATGAGTACGATGAAGATCATCAGTAATGATACCAGGACAATTAATACTACAAATAATGTGTAAGCCATTTTTAAAACTAGTTTTATTTATTTTTATTCTTATTGTTTATTATCAATTTTTCCAAGAAGCGCATCTGGTCCATATAGTATGATTCCTTTTGTGGATGCTGCTTATGGAGGCGTTTTATGATTTGCAATGCTCGCTCATATTTACCTTGTTTAATGTAGATGCGTGCAAGAGTCTCTGTGAATACGCCACTGTTCTCCGTCTGCTCTTCTGCATTGTTGTCTTCCTCTAGTTGTGGAGAGAACTCTGGTTTGTATTCCTCGGAAGAATCTTCACCTTCTTTGGAAAGTTTGAGCTTGAAACCTCCATCTTCAATGAAGTCGTCGATGAGTGTGATGGTGCGAGAATTTTGTTCCTCTTCCTCATTGCTCTGCGTTTCCATGAGGTATGCCACATAGTCAATGGCGGCGTCTGCAGGTGTTGGCTTGCGTTTTTGTTTCTTCTGTTCTTCCTCATCAGCGTCGGCTGGTATGGAATCGAGGAAATTGTCTATCAAACTAGAGGTGCGATCGCCCGACTCCTTGGCAGGGTTGTCCTTTGGTCGTTGCTCTTTCTTGAGGCGATAGTGCGCTGCTTCAACCAACTGGAATATAATCTTGCGGTCGGTGATGTAAATAGCAGCTCGTCTCAACTCCTCATCGAAGCTAGGATCATGGAGCAAGTAGAGATTTTTAAGCATCAGTAAGCGTGCTGTCTGGTAGTACGGATAAAGTGCCAACAGCCCTCGGAGGTCATAGAGTGTCTCCTTGTTTAGCTCTTCTGGATGTTGTATCAGTCTGCTTAATTCCACGTTTCTAATCTTCCTTAAATATATTTTCTTGTCGGCAAACATGCCGTTGAATTTTCATTTTTACTCAGAACTACCAGTTGGCAACTGTTGCATTGAATATTTGCTCCACGAGATCTTTTACCATCTGTGTTACCAATTCTTCTTGTACAGAGGCTAGACTTTGAGTTGTATCATAAGTCTTGGATGCGGTGAACTGTCGTTCGAAGTCTTCTGTATGGTTCACATTATTGGTGAATCTAACATTGACGGTGATAGACAATTCGGTCTGTGCTGAGTAACCTTCGCTTGATACGCTTTTATTGCGCTGTGAATATTGGGTAATCTCACCTTCAATCTTCAGGTCGCCATTGCGTTTTACCTGTCGAAGCTGTGTATGGTCAGCAAATTCATCTTTTAGCTGATTGTTGAACATTGGTCCCATCGGTCCCCATACATAAGCACTTCGAATAGGAAACTCTGCGATTTCGATTGTCTTTGTCTTCGTGTAGTCTATACTAGCTCCTGTGAATGTATATTTCACAGAACATGCCGTCATGATTGCCAGCATGAGAGTTACACCTATTATATATATATGTTTAATATAATGCTTTATCATTTCTTGTATGATTTTGCCTTTTGTCGCATTCTTTTATAGACTTTCGTCATCCAACTTGTATTGCTTGATGCGTCGATAGAGTGTACGATCTGAGATTCCCAACTCTTCTGCTGCTTTCTTGCGATTTCCGTTGTTTCGCTCAAGTGCTTTCTCTATCAAGTGGCGTCCTAAGTCATTGAGATTGAGAGACTCAGGCTCATTGATTTCTTCTGCCACAGCATCTTCAGCTACAGGAGAAGGATGCATGTCTTGGGTATTGTTGATCGGTGCAGGATAATGCGGAGAATCTGTAGAGATGGTTCTCGGACTTGTGAACCCATTTGCTCCGTTGAGCTGCCGTGCTTCATCCAATTGCTTACGCAACGAACTCATGTCACGTCGTAGGTCACTCACATTGCCTCTCAATTCATAGAGTATCTTGTAAAGTAATTCGCGCTCATTCTCGTAGCTATGCTCACCTTTGTTTCCTTGCGAGATAGTGGCCAGTTGAGTGGTCTCTTCATCTTGTGGGATAAACTGGGTGAGTGTATGTGCATCAATCTCACGTTCTTTGCTGAGAACCGACATCTGTTCGGTGATGTTCTTGAGCTGTCTCACATTGCCTGGCCATTTATACTTCAGCATGATAGCCTTCGCCTCATCCGAAAGTGTGATTTTTGGCAATCGGTATTTCTCTGCCATCTGCATAGCGAAAAGGCGGAAGAGCAACAAAATGTCGTTGCCTCGTTCACGGAGTGGAGGCATCTGTATAGGAATCGTATTGAGACGGTAGTAGAGGTCTTCACGAAATCTTCCTTCACTTACAGCTTTGCGCATGTTGACATTGGTTGCTGCAACGATGCGTACATCGGTCTTGCGAATCTCCTGTCCTCCAACACGGATGTATTCACCAGTTTCAAGCACACGTAGCAGACGTGCTTGGGTTTGGATAGGGAGCTCGCCCACTTCGTCGAGGAAGATGGTTCCCTTGTTGGCAATACCAAAGTATCCTTCACTTTCGCCAATGGCTCCTGTGAACGAACCTTTTTCGTGACCGAAGAGCTCACTGTCAATCGTTCCTTCTGGGATGCTGCCACAGTTGATGGCAAAGTATTTCTCTCTTCGCCGAGGCGAGTTGTCATGAATAACGCGTGGAATGATTTCTTTACCCACGCCCGATTCTCCAATGATAAGCACAGAAAGATCTGTCGCTGCCACTTGTAATGCGACATCGAGAGCATGGTTCAATCCATCGCTGTTTCCGACGATATTGTAACGCTGTTTTATCTTTTGAAGTTCGGATGTATCCATTTAGCTGCCAAAATTACACATTTTTTTTGAATTATCTGCTATTATGGAACAAAAATAGTTGTTTTTTAACTTTTCTCCTCTGTTTCTGCTTTCTTTTGGGCAAATGGTGCGCTGTTGTGCTTCTTTGGAATTGCAAAACGTACCTTTTCGCTTTCATCTCTCTTCTCGTGGTAAAGCTTAGGCAATGGAGACTCGTGGGCTTCATCGTAGTTGCTGCGATTTCGATATGTGTCTAGTGCGAGGAATACAGCATTTCGGAAGGAAGTCTCATCAGCCGTGTTTGTTCCAGCAATACTGTAGCTTGGTGTCAAGTCGGCTGCCGTTCTGATGATTGGCATACCTGCAGTGTAGATTACTCCATCTTCTGTGTAAAGTGTATGAAATGCGATGGACGCTTGCTCTTGATACATGGCGAGGATAGCATCGAAATCCATATAATGTCCTTTTCCGAAGAAGTCATCTGATGCGTAAGGACCGAAAGCTTGGATTCCATTCTCTGCCAATTCGTCAATGGCAGGGATGATGATGTCTTTCTCTTCTGTGCCGCAGCTATTTTCCTCATCATTCTTTGGGTTGAGGGCAAGTACGGCAATTCGAGGGTTGGATATGCGGAAATCGCGCTTAATGGTCTGCTGTAAGAGAGTCGCTTTTTCGATGATGTTTTCTTTGGTGATGGCAGAAATCACGTTTTTGAGTGGTGTCTTCTCTGTGATGGACGCAATGCGTAGATCTCTGCCACACAGGATAGTAAGGGCCTTTTTCCCTTCGCCTAAGCAAGTTTCGATGTATTGCTTATGTCCTGGGAATGGGTAGTTCTCAAAGACTGCGTTCTGATTGTTGACAGGTGCAGTGATGAGTACATCATAAAGATTGTCGCGATAGTCGGTCATGGCACGGTCCAAAGCTTTTACTGCTGCTTCTCCAGACTCGGCAGTAGGGATGCCCATATCTACTTTTACTTCATCCTCTACAGCAGCAAGTAGGTTGATTCTTCCATCAACAGCTTCTTCTGCTTGTTGGATGATGGAAAATTGTGCTGGCAGATTCATTGCCTTGCGATAGTAGGCTGCTACTTTTGGGGATCCATAGATGATAGGAGTGCAAAATTCCAGCATCTCTGGCTCTGCGAAAGTTTTAAAAATGAGTTCATATCCGATACCGTTCGTATCTCCGTGGGTGATAGCCACTCTGATTTTCTTATTTTCCATTTGTTCTTGTTTTGTATAAAATGTGATGTTATGATAGTTGTCGGCAGCTTAGCGTATAGTCGAAATGACAGCTTCTAGCTGCTTTGTTAAATTTCTCTTTTTCATTTCTGGAGCATAGACGAATCCAATGATGACGATTCTGGAGTCTATCCTGGACGGTTGCTCATAAAACGAGCGAGGTGTTATGATTTTCCCCTTGCTCATTGGGAACATTTTCATGAGGTAGGGACCGCCCATGGCATCACCCTTCATCTCCCAGAGACCTCGTTCAAGAGGAAGCAGGTTCTCGTCATATTCAGATACTAGCCCTCTTTTCGAAATTTCGTCTCCTTTCGTTCTCTTGTCTTTGCCAATCAATTGCATGTGCATATTGTCGGTCTCGCCCTGTATGTTGGGCTTCAATACCTTATTTATTTCGTCTAGACTGTAAGTCCAGGCGTTAGGCTCTTTGCACCCGCTCCCCTTCAGCCTGAAGATGATGAGATTCTGCATCCCCGAACTGGCATTGTTGGATAGCCAAAGAAAGCCTTTTGCTTTCTTGCTGGCATCCATGGAGAGTGGTATCTTCATGTCGATGCCGAAAAGTTGGCGTACTTCCTTTTCCTTCTCAGGATTCCGCTTGGTGATGTTGGCTAGATGCTCTAGCTCATGTTGGTCGATGACGCTTCTCAGCATTGCCGGGTTGAGCTTCTGTTTGAGTTGCTCTATCGACTTAGCCTGAATGCGAATCACGTATTGTGGCGTGGCATTCTCGTCTTTCCCCATTTTAACCTTAAACGCCTTGTGTTGCTGGTTGATGTCTACCACCACTCGGTTTCTCACGAGGAGATAGCTCCCCTTCATCTTGCCTCGCTTCACCTGAATGAGGTTGCAGAGAGGTTCTGGTTGAGGCAAACAAGGCACGTCTTCCGATAGCATTTCTGTTACGATGTCAGCGGTGTCGCCCTCCAGCACTACCTCGTAAGGTTGACCGGTGCTTGCAGGTAGTTGTTTGCCTTTTTCGCTTGTGCAGCAAGTGAAAGCTGATAGGAGAACGAAGGATGCTAGGAAAAGTGTTATTCTTCTAGTCATTACATATCCTCTAAAACTTTTTTCCCTTTAGGGGTATGAAGAAATATGAGTATGCATAATCCTATGAAAGCAAGGCCAGCCATTGTTAAAACTAATGATTCCATATGTTATTTCTTTAAAATTGTATATCCTATGATGAAAAATATAGAAGCTGCTATAATACCGAAAACAAACAGCCCAATGGATAGCTTGGCGTTTCCTATGCCAAACAAAGGTGCTGCTTCTCTTCCTGCTCTCTGATTTCCCCAATCTTCTTCGAGGTGCTCAGCAATCCGCAGGCTGCGTAGATGTCTTGACCTCGACTGGCACGAATGGTGGTGAAGACTCCATGGGAGGTTAGGTAGTCACGGAACTGCTCCATCTTCTGGTCATCCACTCCGTGGAGCGGAATGTTAGGAATCTGGTGGAAGCGGATGAGGTTGAAGCGGCAGTCTAGGCCTTTCACCAACTTGATGATAGCCTTGGCGTGCTGCATGCTGTCGTTCACTCCCTTAAAGACGATGTACTCGAATGAGAGACGGCGTTGGTGAGAGAAATCGTAGTTTCTCAACAGCTCCACCACCTGCTCGATGCTCATGCCTCGTTCGGCAGGCATCAGTTCGGCACGTTCCTCTGGGATAGGGTCGTGCATGGAGATGGCTACATGACACTCACTCTCTTCCAGGAATCTCTTCAGCTTGTTCTTGATGCCCACTGAACTGACGGTGATTCGCTTCGGACTCCAAGCCCAACCGTAATCTGCTGTCAGAATCTCTGTTGCACGGAGTACATTGTCGAGATTGTCCATTGGCTCACCCTGCCCCATGAACACGATGTTGGTCAACTTGTCCACCTCTGGCAACGAGTAAATCTGGTTCAGAATGTCACCGGCAGGAAGGCTTCCCTCGAATCCCTGCTTACCTGTCTGACAGAAGAGGCAGTTCATCTTACAGCCCACTTGCGAGGATACGCAAAGGGTGGCGCGATCCTTGTCGGGAATGTATACAGTCTCGATAAACTTACCGCTGCGGGTAGGGAAGAGGTACTTGATGGTACCATCCACAGAGTGTTGTGCGTCGGAATATCCGAAGCATCCTATTTCGTATTCGGCGGCAAGTTTGGCACGGTTCGCTTTCGAGATGTTGGTCATCTCGTCGATGCTCTTCACGTGCTGCTCATAGAGCCACTTTGCCATCTGCCCACCAGTGAAAGCAGGCATTCCTAAGTCCTTTGCCACCTGCTTCAATTCAGCAAGTGTAAGACCGAGAAGATATTTTTTTTCATTATTCATACTGCAAAGATAGTGTTTTTTGCTGAAAAATTAGTATCTTTGCCACATATTTTAATATAATAAGCTAAAAAGTTTAATGTTCTAGGCTAAAATGAGAGAAAAAATAGACCTTTTCTTGCCTTGTGAAGACCTTGAGGTGGCTCAGAAAGCACTCACCGAACTTCATGACAACAAGACAGTGCAGCATATCAATCTCTTGGTGAGTAGCGACTTTGCTTCCGCTCACCAAGTGCCAGAAGGCTGCACGTTTGTGGTAATCGACCGACTGGAGAGTTCCAACACCGTAACCAGCATCGCCGAGAATGCGGATGCTGATTATGTGATGATTTGTACCAAGACCACTCCGATTCGTTGGGGACTCTATGCCTTGGAGCGTTTCCTACGCACAGCCGATGATACAGGTGCCGTGATGGTATATTCCGACCATTACTCGATGGTGAAGGATGATGCTTCGGTTTCCGATTTGGCTCAGGCAGTGGGCAAACTTGTCAAGCATCCTGTCATTGACTATCAGGCTGGTTCCCTTCGTGACGATTTCGATTTCGGAAGTCTTTGGCTCATCAAGTCTTCCTGTCTCTACGATTTCGTGGCTCAGCAGGATAGGGTGGATTATCAGTTTGCGGGGCTCTACGACCTTCGTCTCTATCTGAGTAGAGTAGGTGAAATCTTCCATCTCAACGAGTTCCTTTATACGGAAGATGAATTGGATAACCGCAAGAGTGGCGAGAAGCAGTTTGACTATGTAAACCCTCGCAACCGAGAGGTGCAGATAGAGATGGAGAAGGCTTGTACCCAGCATCTTGCCAAGGTGGGTGCCTTGGTGGACACCAACTTCTATCGCCAGCCAGACTTTGATGAGCAGGAGTTTGAATATGAGGCTTCTGTGGTCATCCCAGTGTTCAATCGTGAGAAGACCATCGCTGATGCCGTGAAGAGTGCATTGAGCCAGAAAGCCAACTTCAAGTTTAATGTCATCGTGGTAAACAACCATTCTACAGATAAGACAGGCGAAATCCTCTCGGATATTGCTCGTGAGATGGAAGCGAAGAACGATAAGATGGCAGGCAGACTTATCCAGATTGTGCCTCAGCGCAACGACCTCGGTATCGGTGGATGCTGGAATGTGGCAATCAACAGTGACCATTGCGGTAAGTTTGCCGTACAGCTCGACAGCGATGACCTTTATTCATCGCCAAAGACCCTTCAGAAGATAGTGGATGCTTTCCATAAGCAGAAGGCGGCGATGATGATAGGTTCTTATCGCATGTGCGATTTCGACCTCAATACCTTGCCTCCAGGTCTCATCGACCATAAGGAATGGACGGATGAGAATGGATGCAACAATGCGTTGCGTATCAATGGATTGGGTGCTCCACGTGCCTTCTTCACTCCGTTGGTTCGACAGATTCAGTTCCCTAACACATCATACGGTGAGGACTACGCCCTGGGCTTGGCCTTCTCTCGTCGTTACCGTATCGGAAGAATCTACGATGAACTCTATCTCTGCCGTCGATGGGGAGGCAACAGTGATGCAGCCTTGAGTATCGACCGTGTGAATGCCAACAATCTCTACAAGGACCGTTTGCGCACCATGGAGTTGAAGGCTCGTCAGCAGATGTTGCAGGGCAAGGCAGACATCATGGAGGATAGCAGCATCTCCCGATTCTTCAATCGCCAGTTGGAAAAGTGGGAGGATGCTCGCCATCGCTTCCGTGACCTCAAGCATGTGGAGACTCGTCAGCTCTCCGACCAATTGAAATTGCAGTGGAATCCTGCTCGTATCGTGAGCACGGGTGCCAAGATAGATAAGAAAACCCTTGGTGAGCGCCCTTGCTTCCTTTGCGACAAGAACCGTCCTAAGGTGCAGATGGCGAAGCAGATAGACGAGCAATTCCAACTCTTGGTCAATCCGTTCCCTATCTTGCCTATCCATTTCACCATCCCAGCTCGCAAGCATCAGCCACAAGCCATCTATAAGAACTATGGCGAGATGCATCGCTTCTTGAGTTTGCATAGTGAACTGATGGTATTCTATAATGGTCCGAAGTGTGGAGCCTCAGCACCCGATCATCTTCACTTCCAGGCTGGTACGAGTGGCATCCTGCCATTGCAGACCAACTGGCAGCGCCTCTCTCGCAACCTTACCGATGTCATCTCGCTCAATGATGAGGAGAAGATTGCGGTAGTCTGGGATTTCGTGGTTCCAGCCTTCGTCATCATTTCGAAGAGCGAGGATAGCGACGAGGCTTTGTTCCGTCGTCTCTATCAGTCGATGCCTGTTCGTGGCGATGAGACAGAGCCAATGATGAACATCATAGCTTGGCGAAAGGGCGATGAGTTTATCAGCGTGGTCATCCCAAGGGAGAAGCACCGTCCTGAGGCTTACTTTGTCGAGAGAGATGCACAGGTGATGGTTTCGCCTGGAGCCTTGGACATGTCGGGACTCATCATCACACCACGTGAGGAAGACTTCCGTAAGTTGACCGATGAGAGTGCTACGGCTATTCTTCAGGAGTGTGGCGTGTCTAGAGAGAAGATGGAGAGCATCATCACCAAGCTCAAGGCTTCGAAGGAGGCAGAGGAGCAGCATGCTGTTTCCACCTTATATAATAATGGCAAGCAGCCAGATGTGACAGTGGGCATCGTGAGCGGTCAGAAGATTCACTTCTCGCTCAACAAGCCTTATCTTGCCAAGGGTGAGACGGTGATAGGCGACCAAGTGGTAGAGTTCTCTGAGGGTGGTGTGCTCTGGAATGGCAACCAGTATAGCAAACTTACCTTCCATCCGCAGAGTGCCGATGCCTCTTTCTCGTTGAGCGATGTCACCATTGGTGTCAACTTCCATTGGGAGCGCAAGGAGACGCAGACTTTCCTTGGTACTCTTCGTTTTGTGGTAGAGTCGGATAAGATTTGTGCCATCAACGAGTTGCCTGTAGAAAAATATCTGGAGAGCGTCATCAGTAGTGAGATGAGTGCCACTTCGAGCCTCGAACTATTGAAGGCACATGCCGTTATCTCTCGTTCTTGGCTTTTGGCGCAGATGAAGAAGCGCCGAGAAGTTGCAGAGAGTGGCAACGGTTTCTTCTCGTTCACGAAGAAGGATGACATGCTCATCCGTTGGTACGATAGAGAAGACCATACCATCTTTGATGTTTGCGCAGACGATCATTGCCAGCGATACCAGGGCATTACCAAGGAAACATCGCCACATGTGGCTGAGGCTATCCGCCAGACCAAAGGACAGGTGTTGCTCGATGGCGATGAGATATGTGATGCAAGATTCTCTAAGTGCTGCGGTGGAGCAACCGAGGAATTCCAATATTGTTGGGAGAATACGCCTAAGAGCTACCTGACGGCAGTGAGAGACCTGGCTCTTGGCATAAAGAACTCAAACGTGGGTACTGCGGATTGCAACTCCGCTGCAAGCGGTGAGCAGGCAAGTTTGCCTGACTTAACCAATGAGCAAGAGGCAGAGAAATGGATTCGCTCAAACCCTCCAGCTTTCTGTAATACCACCGACAAGAAAGTACTCTCCCAGGTTCTCAATGATTACGACCAGGAGACAGCCGACTTCTATCGTTGGAAGGTAATGCTGACACAAGAGAAGTTGCAGCAGCTCATCGCCGAGAAACTTAAGATGAACTTCGGTGCCATCCTCGACATGAAAGCCGTGGAGCGAGGTAAGAGTGGAAGAATCTCCAAACTCCAGATTATCGGAACCGAGAAGACTTTTACGATTGGCAAGGAACTGGAGATTCGCAGAGCCTTGAGCGATTCTCATCTCTATAGCTCAGCCTTTGTGGTGGATAAGTATGATGAGGATGAGAATGGCATTCCTCAGCGTTTCGAGATTATCGGAGCAGGCTGGGGACATGGAGTAGGTCTCTGTCAGATAGGTGCTGCCGTGATGGGTGAGGAAGGCTATCCATACAATGAAATCCTCCTTCACTACTATCAGGGAGCTGATATTAAGCAACTTTATAAGTAATATAAACACTTAACATTAAGATAAAAATGAGCAATAAAAATAAGCGGAATCCATGGGCGTGGATTCCGACCCTCTATTTTGCGGAAGGTCTGCCAAACATCATTGTGACGGGTCTCTCCGTTGTCATGTATATGCAGATGGGACTGACTGATGCTGAGGTGGGTCTCTTTACGGGTTGGCTGGCTTTGCCTTGGGTTATCAAACCCTTGTGGAGTCCTTTCATCGACCTCTTGAAGACCAAGCGTTGGTGGGTCTTGACGATGCAAGCCCTTATCGGAGCCTCACTTGCCGGTATCGCCTTTTCCATCCCTACTGCGTTCTGGTTTCAGGCCACGATGTGCTTTTTCTTCCTCATCGCTTTCTGTAGTGCCACCCACGATATTTCCGCAGATGGCTTCTATATGATTGAGTTGGATGAGCACAACCAGACCAAATTTGTAGGCTTACGAAACACCTTCTATCGCCTTGCCATCATTTTTGTCAATGGCTTCTTGGTGATGTTGGCAGGTGTCTTGCAGGTGATGTTCCGCAATCAGATTCGCTTCTCCTGGGCACTCATCTTCTATGGCTTGGCTGGTATCTTCATTGGCTTGTGGCTCTATCACAGCCGATTCATGCCTCGTCCTAAGGAAGATGTGCAGACGGACAGAACGGTAGGCGAGGTGGCTCATGAGTTGAAAAACATGTTCCGTACCTTCTTCGTGAAGTTTGGCGTGAAGGAGACCATCTGCGTGATGCTCTTCCTCTTGTTCTATCGTTTCCCAGAGGCACTTTTGAATACGATGACCAAGACCTTTATCCTGCGTCCTAACTCGCAGGGAGGTTTGGGGCTTTCTCCACAGGAATATGGCTTAGCCAATGGCACCGTCGGACTGATCGGTCTCTTGCTGGGTGGAATCATCGGCGGAATCTTGGTGAGTCGAGACGGAATGAAGAAATGGTTGTGGCCAATGGTTTGCGCCATCACATTGCCAGATGTAGTCTATATCTACCTGAGTTATTCGCTCAATAGCGACATTGTGATGGTTTCCACTTGTCTCTTCATCGAGCAGTTTGGCTATGGCTTGGGCTTCACGGTGCTTACGCTCTACATGCTCTTCTATAGCCAGGGCAAGTTCAAGACTTCCCATTACTCTATCTGTACGGGCATTTCCTATCTCGGTTTGATGCTCCCTGGCATGGTTTCGGGTTATGTCAAGGACATGGTGGGCTATCGCCAGTTCTTCATCATCGTTATGGCATGCTGTGCCATCACCTTCTTGGTTACGGCATTCTTGAAGATAGACCCTAACTTCGGAAAGAA
>CAVKNU010000071.1:7809-12584 GCA_963657465.1 Lachnospiraceae bacterium | reverse complement strand
ATGAGAGAATGGAAAAAGATAGAAGGTTTTGATTTCAAGGAAATCATCTTCGAGGAGTATAATCACATCGCTAAGATTACAATCAATCGTGAGCGTTATCGCAACGCCTTCACCCCACTGACCACTTGGGAAATGTCGCAGGCGTTCAGCTATTGTCGTGAGTGTCAAGGCATCCGTGTCGTTATCCTGACAGGTGCTGGCGACAAGGCTTTCTGTGCTGGTGGCGATATGCACGTAAAGGGCAGGGGAGGCTATGTCGGCACAGATGGTGTGCCTCGTCTCAATGTGCTTGATGTGCAGATGCAGATTCGCCGTTTGCCAAAGCCAGTCATCGCTATGGTGAATGGTTATGCCATTGGTGGTGGACATGTGCTTCACGTGATGTGCGACCTTACCATCGCCTCAGAGAATGCCATCTTCGGACAGACAGGTCCTAAGGTGGGTAGCTTTGATGCAGGATTTGGAGCGTCTTACTTGGCAAGAATGGTGGGGCAAAAGAAAGCTCGTGAGATTTGGTTCCTTTGCAAGCAATATACCGCTAAGGAGGCTGAGGAGATGGGAATGGTGAACAAGGTTGTGCCATTCGACAAGCTCGAAGATACTTGTGTGGAATGGGCGGAAACCATGATGGAGCGTTCTCCTTTGGCTCTCCGTATGATAAAGGCAGGCTTGAACGCCGAGTTGGATGGTCAGGCTGGTATCCAGGAGTTGGCTGGCGATGCCACCATGCTCTATTATACGATGGATGAGGCGCAAGAGGGTGGCAAGGCTTTCTTGGAGAAGAGAAAGCCTCGCTTCGAGGACTATCCTCAATTTCCATAATATGTAGAATATCCTGCCTTATTCCTTGGTGGTTTCGAAAGAAAAGTGTAATTTTGCGGGCGAATTCAAATAGATAAAAATAAGGTAAAATGAATATACTGGTAACAGGAGCCAATGGACAGCTCGGACATGAGATGCAATTGGTAGCCAAGAATAGTGAACATCACTTTATTTTCACAGATGTCGCAGAAGGTTATGAGAAGTTGGATATAACCAATCTAGAGGCTATCCGAAATATGGTGAAGGAGAATCAAGTGGAGGTAATCGTGAACTGTGCAGCCTATACCAATGTGGATAAGGCAGAGAGCGATTACGAACTAGCCAACTTGCTCAATAATACAGCAGCTGGCAATCTTGCCATGGCAATGAAAGAGGTGGATGGCACACTCGTTCATGTAAGTACTGACTATGTATTCCAAGGCGACAAGAATGTTCCTTGTCGTGAAGATTGGGAGACCAATCCTCTCGGAGTGTATGGCAAGACGAAGCTGGCTGGTGAGAAGAGCATCGAGGCAACGGGCTGCAAGTATATCATTCTTCGCACAGCTTGGCTTTACTCACAGTGGGGCAAAAACTTTGTGAAGACTATGCAGAATCTGACTGCCACTCACGATACATTGAAAGTAGTATTCGACCAAGTGGGAACTCCTACTTATGCTGGCGACTTGGCTGCCATCATCTCTCATATCATTGAGACGGGACAACTTGACAAGACAGGCATCTATCACTTTTCGAATGAGGGAGTATGTTCTTGGTTTGATTTTGCCAAGTTGATTTGTGAGTTGAGTGGAAATACCTGTGATATTCAACCTTGTTACAGTGAGGAATTCCCTAGTCCTGTGAAGCGTCCTCATTTCTCCGTACTCGACAAGAGCAAGTTGAAGCAGACTTTCGGTTGGAAGGTACCATATTGGACTGACAGTTTGAAGAAGTGCATTGCGGAATTGGCTGAGGCTAAATAAATTCAATATTTAACATTCAAAACTTACCATTAAATGAAAAAGAATATTATTATCACAGGTGGTGCAGGTTTCATCGGTTCTCATGTGGTGAGACTGTTTGTGAACAAGTACCCTGAATACCATATCATCAATCTTGATAAGTTGACCTATGCGGGTAATCTGGCTAATCTCAAGGATATAGAAGACAAAACAAACTATACCTTTGTGAAGGGCGATATCTGCGACTTTGAGTTGATGCAGAAATTGATGAAAGAGTATCAGGTGGATGGTATCATTCACTTGGCTGCAGAAAGTCATGTGGATAGAAGTATTAAGGACCCGTTTACCTTTGCCCAGACCAATGTGATGGGTACTCTGTCGTTGCTTCAGGCAGCCAAGGTGTATTGGGAGAGTCTGCCAGAAGGATACGAGGGCAAACGATTCTATCATATCTCTACGGATGAGGTGTATGGCGCTTTGGAACTTACCAACCCAGAAGGCGTTGAGAGTCCTTTTACCACCAAGGCTTCTTCTGAGCATCATCATGCTTATGGCAAGGATTTCTTCTTGGAGACTACCAAATACAATCCTCATTCCCCGTACTCAGCATC
Organism: Lachnospiraceae bacterium; assembly: GCA_963657465.1. Taxonomy (GTDB): domain Bacteria; phylum Bacteroidota; class Bacteroidia; order Bacteroidales; family Bacteroidaceae; genus Prevotella. Next base: position 10,210 of record CAVKNU010000071.1, on the reverse strand, counting down.
GAAGGCTAGCTCTGACCACTTTGTGCGTGCTTTCCACGACACCTACGGTATGCCTACCATCGTGACCAACTGCTCCAACAACTATGGTCCTTACCAGTTCCCTGAGAAGTTGATTCCTCTCTTCATCAATAACATTCGTCATCGCAAACCTTTGCCTGTTTATGGTGAGGGTCTGAACGTGAGAGACTGGTTGTATGTGGAGGATCATGCTCGTGCTATCGACCTCATCTTCCATAAGGGTAAGGTGGCAGATACCTACAACATCGGTGGTTTTAATGAATGGAAGAACATTGATATCATCAAGGTGGTCATCAAAACGGTAGATCGTTTACTTGGCAGAAAGGAAGGGGAGGATATGAACCTCATAACCCATGTCACTGATCGCAAAGGCCACGATATGCGCTACGCTATCGATTCTCGTAAACTTCAGAAAGAGTTGGGATGGGAACCAAGTCTTCAGTTTGAGGAAGGTATAGAGAAAACTGTAAGATGGTATCTCGATAATCAGGAATGGATGGATAACGTTACTTCTGGTGACTATCAGAAGTATTATGAGAATATGTATAAAGACAGATAAAAATGGATTCAACTCGAAAAATCGAAAAGGTGAGCCTGCGCAATCTTCGCATGGAAGATTACGACCAGTTGGCCAAGTCATTTAAGCGAATCTATGCGGATAGTGACGTGTTCTGGACAAAGGCTCAAATCAAAAAACTCATTACTATCTTCCCTGAGGGGCAAGTGGTCATCATCGTGGATGATAAAATCGTAGGATGTGCCCTCTCTATCATTGTGAACTACAATATGGTGAAGGGCGACCATACTTATGCCCAGGTGACAGGTAATGAAACCTTCAATACTCACAATCCTAATGGCAATATCCTCTATGGTATTGAGGTGTTTATCCATCCAGACTATCGTGGACTCCGTTTGGCTCGTCGTATGTATGAGTATCGCAAGGAACTTTGCGAGAAACTCAATCTGAAGGCTATCATGTTTGGTGGTCGCATCCCTAACTATCATAAGTATGCTGATAAGATGCGTCCTAAGGAGTATATCGAGCATGTTCGCAACCGTGAGATTTACGACCCTGTGCTCACCTTCCAGTTGTCTAACGACTTCCATGTGCGCCGTGTCATCCGCAACTATTTGCCTAGCGATGAGGAAAGCGAACACTGCGCCACCTTGTTGCAGTGGGATAACATCTACTATCAGCCACCTACGGACTCCTACGTAGATCGCAAGCCAACCGTCAGAATCGGATTGGTGCAGTGGCAGATGCGTCCATACGCTTCTGTGGATGACCTCTTCGAACAGGTGGAGTTCTTCGTCGATTCTGTGAGCGATTACAAGAGTGATTTCATTCTCTTCCCAGAGTACTTCAATGCCCCATTGATGGCGAAGTTTAATGACCTCGGCGAGGCTCAGAGCATTCGTAAGATGGCACAATATACGGAGGAAATTCGTGACCGTTTCCGTGAGCTTGCCATCAGTTACAACATCAATATCATCACGGGCAGTATGCCTTACCTCAGGGATGATTCACTTTACAACGTGGGCTTCCTCTGCCGCAGGGATGGTAGCGTGGATATGTATGAGAAGATACACGTTACGCCAGACGAGCAGAAGTGCTGGGGATTGAGTGGTGGTAGTCATATCCAAACTTTTGATACAGATTGTGGTAAGATTGGTATCGTGATTTGCTACGACGTGGAGTTCCCAGAGCTTTCTCGATTGATGGCAGAGGATGGTATGCAGATTCTCTTTGTGCCATTCATGACCGATACTCAGAATGCTTACTCTCGTGTTAGAGTTTGTGCTCAGGCTCGTGCCATCGAGAACGAGTGCTATGTTGCTATAGCTGGTAGCGTGGGCAACTTGCCTCGTGTACATAACATGGATATTCAGTATGCACAGAGTGCGGTGTTCACTCCTTGCGACTTCGCTTTCCCTAATGATGGCAAGCGTTCGGAGGCTACACCTAACACAGAAATGATTCTGGTGAGTGATGTAGATTTGAATTTATTGAATGAATTGCATACCTATGGTGCTGTGCGCAACTTGCGCGATCGCCGTCAGGACTTGTATGAATTGAATTTGAAAAAGGCTGCCGAGAAGTAACGGCAGCCTTTTTGCGTATATGAGAATTTTAAAAACAAATATATTATATAAATAAGGTGTTTTCGAATCCCCATCTCTTCGGTTTCCCTGTCTCGGTGAGAGGAAGGTGGTCGAGATGATGATAGGATTTCGGAACCCAATATTTGGGAAGCACTTGCTTGCAGATTTCCTCAATGTGTGGAAGTTCAGTATCTTCTGTCAGCAAGATGGCTTTCTCGCCAAATTTCTCGTCCTTGATCTTGGCAATCATGAAAGGCTTGTCAAGATGAGTTTTTAATAA
>CAVKNU010000071.1:0-7580 GCA_963657465.1 Lachnospiraceae bacterium | reverse complement strand
CGAAGAGCGATATGGGAGAGCGTTTCGGTCATGCCATACGTGCTCCATACGGCATGGGGAAAGGAAGCGAGTTCTTGTTCCATCTTCTCATCAATGGCACCTCCACCAATAATGAGATGCTGGATGCGCTGAAGTCGTTGGCGCTCTTGGGGTATTTGCAAGGAATTGAATACTTGCATGGGGACCATGGCTGCAAAGGTGATGGGGGTGTCGGGTGAAAAGCTTGCGGATGATAAAGCTTCGTCAGATAGGGGATGTCCATTGGGATGCTCGGTGATCAGGTGCAACTGACGTTCGATGCTTCTTACTACCACCATCTTGCCTGCAATGTAATCAAGTGACATGCAGAGCAAGGCCGTATCGCCCGGTTGAAGTCCTAGAAAATCACAAGTGATGCGAGCGGAGTTTAGCATTCGTTGCTTCTCCACCTGCATAGGTTTAGGCTTCCCTGTAGAACCGCTGGTGTGTACCCATACGGTTGGGGTGTCATGATTCCATTCCTCTAAGAATTCTTCAAGGTTCATATACGAGTTGGTCTCCTTTGATGGTTAATGGCATAGGAATATTGTCAGTAAACAGTTGTCCGGTGCCGAGTCCTTGTGGCAGGGTGATATGAGGACCGTATGTCTTGGCTGCAAAATGTGCGATGGCATTGAGTCCGATGTTGCTTTCGAGTGCAGAGGTAATCCAACTTCCGATACCACGTTCACGTGCCAATTCTATCCATTCTGTCGAACCATACATACCTCCATGCAAAGAAGGCTTGAGAATGATGTGTTGTGGACGGATGGTGTCGAGCAAGGCAGCTTTCATGGAACGCACATTGACTCCTATCAATTCCTCGTCGAGGGCGATAGGAAGAGGCGACTCGCGGCAAAGCTCAGCCATCTTGGGCCATTGGTGCTGACGAATGGGTTGTTCGATGGAGTGAATGTCGTATTGTGCCAAAGCCTCCAATCTGCTCATTGCATTCTCTGGTGTGAAACCACCATTGGCATCTACACGGAGTTCAATCTGATCCTTGGTAAAATCTTGGCGGATATGCTTGATGAGCTCCAATTCCTTGAAGAAATCGATGGCTCCAATTTTGAGTTTGACACAATGGAATCCTGCTTTCAACTTTTCTTCCAGTCGCTCATACATCTCATCATACGTACCCATCCATACGAGTCCATTGATGGTGATACCTTCTTCTCCACGTCCGAAAGGTGTATCGAAAAGGCAAGTGGAACCTTGGACTTCCAATTGGGCAAAGGCAGTCTCCAGTCCGAAGAGAATGCTAGGATAGGGGCGCAGCATATCATAAGGAATCTTGCCCATCTGTTCCACCATCTGGCAAATCTGTTGCAACGTTTTGGCATACTCAGGCTTGGCATCACAGCTCAAGTCCGGGAGAGTGGCACATTCGCCAATGCCCTGGATGCCTGGCTTCTCATCCGAAGTGAGCGTCAGGTAATAGCTGTGGCGAGTGGTATATACTCCTCGTGAGGTGCCAGCAGGTTGTTTGAAGTGGAGTGTTCGCTCCGATATCTTGATGTGATACATAATTCTTGGAATCTTTCACGATTTAACATCCTTCACGAAAGAAATCGAGTGCTTCTTTGATTTCTTCGGTAGAGGCTGTTTGGTTGATACGAATATCGCCAATGCCACCCAGCATGGTGAAATTGATGATGCCGTTTTGGTTCTTCTTGTCGTGTGTCATCAGTTCGATGAGTTCATCGTAGTCATCGCAGGTGATAGGCAATGTGCCGTAGTTTTCCTTGATGAAGCTGACGGTCTGACGCATCTTTTCTGTAGGGAATCCTTGCTTGGTCGCACTGAGATAAAGTTCAGGAATCAAACCAAAGGCTACTGCATAACCATGCAAGATAGGTTTGCGCTTCAAGGCCCAACTCTCGAAGGCATGCCCGAAAGTATGTCCCAGGTTGAGAGCCTTTCGGATACCTCGCTCATGAGGATCTTCCTCCACAATGCGTTCTTTCACTTTCACACTGTCGGCAACCATCTGTTGCAAATGCTTGAAGTCTGGATGTGCAAGGTCGAAGTTGAGCAACTCCTCCCACATGCTTTCTGTGGAAATCAAACCATGTTTCAGCATCTCTGCATAGCCAGAGCAGATGTTCTCGGTATCGAGTGTCTTCAGAAATTCAGTATCTAGGATTACAAACTTAGAATCATTGAATACACCAATCTCGTTCTTCAGTCCACCAAAGTTGAAGCCCGTCTTTCCGCCTACTGACGCATCTACCATGGCTAACAGGGTGGTAGGGATGTTGATGAAATTGATGCCACGTTTGAAAGTGGATGCGGCGAAGCCACCTAAGTCGGTAACCATGCCACCACCTAAGTTGATCAAGCAAGAATGACGCGTAGCGCCACCTTTCTGTAAATGCTCCCATACCCACACCACACTTTCTAGATTCTTGTAGGTGTCGGAAGGCGAAATACATATAATCTCAGAGTCTTTTAGGCATCTGAAATTCCAAAGTAGAGGACAGCAATAATCACGTGTTGTACTATCGCAAAGCATGAAAATCTTGTCGTGCTCGCATTCAGATAAGGCATTGGTCAATTCTCTCTCCAGATTGGTTGATATAACAATTCTCTGATCCATAACTTATAAACGTTTTGAGTTTGTTAGGCTGTCTTTATCGTTGGCAACCTGATTATGTGTGCAAAGTTACAATAAAATATTGGAAAAGAATAAAAAATGCCACAAAAATCATGATTTACCTTTTTTAATGCTAAATTCTAGTTTAAAAATTAAACCTTATTTAATATAGTACGTCAAAAGATGCAGAAAATAACAACACAACGACTAACGGACAATGAAAAAATTATGTTTCATGATGCTAATGTTGGTCATGTCATTAGCATCTTATGCTCAAGAGAGATTGATAAGCGGTGCGATTACCGACCGTGATACCCAAGATCCTGTAGAGCAAGTTACCGTGCAACTGCTGAAAGAAGACAGTGCTTATGTGGCTGGTGCCATCAGCGATGTAAATGGACTGTTTCGCATTACGGCTCCTTCGGATGGTAAATATCTACTCAAGATAACCAGTGTGGGATATAAGCCAACGGTGAAACGAGTGCAGATTACGGATGGTAAGAACTTGGCAATGGGTAAAATCGTTATCGGTGCAGATGCTATTATGTTGAAAGCTGCCACTGTAACGGCGATGGCAAAGAAAGTCGTGCTGAAGGAAGATACCTTCGTGTATAATTCTTCCGCTTATCGTACGCCTGAAGGTTCTACTATTGAGGAATTGGTGAAACGCTTGCCGGGTGCAGAGGTCAGTGATGATGGTACCATCAAGATCAATGGTAAGGAAGTGAAGAAGATTCTCGTAGATGGTAAGGAATTTATGACGGGCGATACCAAGACCGCCCTGAAAAACTTGCCTACGAGTATTGTGGATAAAATCAAGGCTTATGATGAGAAGAGTGACCTTGCCAAGGTGACAGGCATCGACGATGGTGAGGAACAGACAGTACTCGACTTCGGTGTGAAGCGTGGTATGAACAAGGGTATGTTCTCCAATATCGATGTGAGTGTCGGCAATAAGGACCGATACAGTGCTCGAAGCATGGCTGCTTATTTCAATGACAACAATCGCTTGATGCTTTTTGCCTCAGGTAACAATACCAACGATATGGGATTCCCTGGTGGAGGACCTGGCCGTGGATGGGGCGGTGGTCGCCAAGGGTTGAATGCTAGCAAGATGGTGGGCTTGAACTACAACTTCCAAAAGAAAGACAAGCTTACGCTGGATGCTTCCCTTCGTTGGAATCATAGCGATGGAGATGCTTACAGCAAGGTTTCTTCTGAAAACTTCGTGAGCAAGAGTGCCTCTTTCTCCAACAGTATCAATCAGAATTATAGTAGAAGCAATAGTTGGGATGGTCGTTTGCGATTGGAGTGGAAACCAGACTCCATGACCAATATTATGTTCCGTCCTTCCATTACGTGGAGCACTAGTGATGGACTCACTAAGGGCACCTCGGCTTCTTACAAGGATGATCCTTATCTCTATGTGGACGATCCTCTTTCTGAGGAGTCAATCAAACAGTTGGCTTCTGACAGCCTGATGGTCAACACACAGATGAGCAATAACATTAGTTATAGTGAGAACAAGCGATTGAGAGGTATGTTGCAATACAACCGTAAGTTGAACAATATGGGTCGCAATTTCACTTTGCGTGTGGATGGAAGTTATGGCAAGACCGACAGCAAGAGTCTCTCCATGACCAATGCGCATCTCTACTTGTTGCAAGCTGCCAATGGTCTTGACTCTACTTATCAGACCAATCGTTATAACTTGACGCCAAGTACCACCTATAGTTATAGTGCGCAAGCTACGTATAGCGAACCTCTCTGGAGAGCCACTTTCTTGCAGTTTAGCTACAAGTTCACCTATAATTATACGAAGAGTGATCGAAATACCTACGATTTCAGTAATCTAGGAGAAGATTTCTTCGGTGGATTGAATGCCGCTTATCGCTCATGGGATAGCTATCTCGGTAGATTGAGCAATCCTTTGGAGAGTTATCTCGACAACAACTTGAGCCGATATTCTGAGTATAAGAACTATATTCATGAGGCACAGGTGATGATGCGATTTATACGTGCAAAGTATAACCTGAACTTTGGTGTGATGATTCAACCACAGACTACCAAGTTTGTGCAGAACTACCAAGGCGAATATGTAGATACCACTCGCACCGTGACCAACTTCTCTCCAACACTCGACTTCCGCTATCGCTTCAGCAAGGTGAGCAACTTGCGTATCAATTATCGTGGTACGACCTCACAGCCTAGCATGAGCGACTTGTTGGAAATCACGGATGATAGTGACCCTCTTAACATCAAGATGGGTAATGCGGGCTTGAAACCTGCATTCACCAACAACTTCCGCTTGTTCTATAACACCTATTTCGAGAAGCATCAGCGTGCCTTGATGACTTTCGTTAATTTCTCTACGACAAGCAATAGCATCAGTAATAAGGTGACATACGATGACAAGACTGGTGGAAGAATTACCAAACCAGAGAATATCAATGGTAATTGGAATGCCAATGGTGCTTTCATGTTTAACACTGCAATAGACAGTGCTGGTGTATGGAACATCAATACATTTACGGATGTGAACTATCAGAACAATGTGGGTTATTTGACATTAGATAATAGCAGTGATGCACAGAAGAACACCACCAAGGTGTTGGGTGTAGGCGAGCGCTTGTCTATGGGTTATCGCAACAGTTGGTTGGAAGTAAACCTAAATGGTTCTCTCAATTACAACCATGCTCGCAATGAATTGCAATCTAGTAGTAACATGGACACCTGGCAGTTCTCTTATGGTCCTAGCTTGACGGCTACGATGCCTTGGGGAATGAGCTTGAGCACTGACATTTCAGAAAGCAGTCGTCGAGGCTATAGCGACAATTCAATGAATACCAACGAGCTGGTTTGGAATGCCCAACTTTCACAGAGTTTCCTCAAGGGAAGTCCTCTCACAGTAATGTTGCAGTTCTATGACATTTTGCATCAGCAGAGCAACTTGAGCCGTTCGCTCACAGCGATGGCTCGTACGGATACAGAATATAACAGTATCAACAGTTATGCGATGCTTCATGTGATTTATCGCTTAAATGTCTTTGGAGGCAAGCAAGCTCGTCAGGGTGGTCCTGGTGATGGTCCTCGTCCTGACTTCGGTGGTCGTCCATTCAATGGTCGTCGTCCAATGGGACCTCCTCCTGGAGGTGGTCGTCCACGTTTCTAAAGGATATTCTCAGAGATATCAAACAAATAGGTATGACAAAAGAAGAATCCCCGCAGACTCTATACTTAGAGAATGCGGGGATTTTGTAGTTTATATATCGATTAAAATATAATAAAATTCTTAGTTGTTAGAGGGCGAACTTATATCCGATAGTTAACTGGATAACGTTGGTATAGCCATTCCATTTGTCGAAATAGTCATTTTTGAAGACTTTTGTTGTTCCTATATTGTAGCGAGCATCAAAGACAAAGTTTTGGTACTCATAAGAAAGACCTACTGGTACAGCAAAGTCGAATGTGTTGACCTCTTCAGCGTCGTCTTTTGTTACCATGAATCCTGGCTGGATACCAGCTTTAAGTGCTGTTGTGCAAAAGCACCTACAGAAGACAGCACGAATGCTGCCATAATCATAAACTTTTTCATAATCTCTAATTCTGTATTAGTTAATACTATATTGAATTGTGGGCAAAGATAACGGATTTGCTTGTTTTTGCCAAGCATTTTATCTTTTTTTTAGTATAAAATAGCAAAATGTTTCAATTTTCTTCCCTTATCGAATATTTGGGAGAAAAATAAATGGGATTTTTCTTGCATGTTGTATAAAAAAATAGTATTTTTGCAGCGTTAGTAATACAATATAGCGAAAATGGAATTAGAATTTGGAAGAAAGGAAAAAATAATGAGTGGAGTAACGATTATTTGTGCATTTGTTGTCCTTGTAGCTCTTGGTGGCTTGGCTATTTCTTTATATGAAGATAAGAAAAGCAAAAAGGATATGTCTGTAAGTCAATAAAATGAAGCGGAAGGGCTTGACTTTAGAAATAGAGTCAAGCCCTTCCGCTTTATAAAGAAATTATTCATCTTCATCCCAATCTTCATCGTCGAATCCAAACATGGCTGGATCCACAAAGGCATCCAGGGCACGACGCTCTTTCTTGGTAGGACGTCCTGTGCCACGAGCACGATCCACGAATCCACTGATGCGACTCATTTCCAATAGTTCATACTGTTTAGGATCCGTGACATTCTTATAGACACCGAATAGCATCTTCGCTCCTACACGTTGCTCGATACAGTCGAGTACTTCGAAAGAGTAGGTGATGGGAGCTTTCTTGACGCTGATGACATCGCCACGTTTGATGATGTAAGACGGTTTCCGGGTTACACCACCTACGGTTACACGTCCATTCTTGCAAGCATCTGCTGCAATGCTGCGAGTCTTGTAAATACGTGCAGCCCAAAGCCATTTGTCTATTCTTGCACTTTCCTTCATTGAAAAAACTATTTCTTTCCTAGTTTGTTGAACTGGTTCATGGTGATGTCAATACCTGCCAACACAAAACTCTTGATGATTTCCACACCGAGGTCGATGGCTGGTTGAAGTTGCTTCATGTCTTCCTCAGAATATTTTCCGAGAACCCAGTCTATTTGTCCACCACGTGGATAATCATTGCCGATGCCCATGCGTAGGCGAGCATAATCCTGTCCGATAAGCTGCTGAATATGTCCCAGGCCATTGTGACCACCATTGCTTCCATTAGCCTTTAAGCGGAAAGCTCCCAATGGCAAGGCCAGTTCGTCGCTGATGACGAGCAAGTGCTTTTGGTCGATTTTCTTTTGGTTGAGCCAATATCTCACGGCATTGCCACTGAGGTTCATGAAAGTGGTAGGCTTCAGCAAGAAAACCTTGCGCCCCTTGATGGATGTCTCAGCTACAAAACCATAACGCTTATCCTCAAAATGAATATTGGACGCTTTAGCAAAAGCGTCCAATACCATAAATCCTGTGTTGTG
>CAVKNU010000070.1:2069-12701 GCA_963657465.1 Lachnospiraceae bacterium | reverse complement strand
ATCTTGATTCTCTTCTATTTCTGTACGCTGATATTCATCAGTTGGCAGCTCACCCTCTTTACGATTCTCTTCGTACCACCATTCGGCTGGTTTATGGGCTTTGTGGGAAGAAAGCTAAAGGCTAAGAGTGTGGCAGCGCAAGCCCTTTGGAGCGACACGATGAGTATGGTGGAGGAAACTCTTGGTGGTCTGCGTATCATAAAGGCTTTCTGTGCCGAGGACAAGATGAACTCTCGTTTCGACCAGGTGAACAGCGACTATCGCAACAATGTGATGAGAGTGAACATCCGCCAGCAGATGGCTCACCCGATGAGTGAGTTCCTTGGCACGGTACTTATAGTCGTGGTATTGTGGTTTGGCGGCATCTTGGTATTAGACTACGGTCGCATCGACGGTCCTACCATCATTTTCTATCTCGTAATGCTCTACAGCATCATCAATCCTTTAAAGGAATTTTCCAAGGCTAGCTATAACATTCCGAAAGGTCTTGCCTCTATGGAACGTATTGACAAGATACTACAGGCAGAGGTGGAAATCAAGGATAAAGAGAACCCTGAGCATATTGCAAGCTTCGAGCATCAGATAGAGTTCCGCCACGTATCTTTCGCCTATACAGACAGAAAGAGCGACGAACTGGTATACGTCTTGAAAGACATCAACCTTACGATTCCTAAAGGAAAGACTGTGGCTCTCGTAGGTCAGAGCGGTAGCGGAAAGAGTACGATGGTAGACTTGATTCCTCGTTACTATGACGTGCAAGAGGGAGAGGTTCTCATTGATGGCATCAATGTGAAAGACCTTGCCGTACACGACTTGCGCCAGTTGATAGGCAACGTAAATCAAGAGGCTATCCTCTTCAATGCCAGCTTCAAGGACAATATCCGCTTTGGCAAGACTGATGCTACCGATGAAGACATCGCCAATGCGGCAAAGATAGCCAATGCTTATGATTTTATCAGCAGGTCGGAGCATGGTTTCGATACTAATATCGGTGATCGTGGCGGACGCCTTTCTGGCGGACAACGTCAGCGTGTCAGTATCGCCCGTGCTATCTTGAAGAATCCTCCTATCCTCATCCTCGATGAGGCTACATCTGCACTTGATACAGAGAGCGAGCGACTGGTACAGGATGCCCTGGAAAAGTTGATGAAGACCCGCACCACCGTGGCTGTGGCTCACCGACTGAGCACCATCAAGCATGCCGACGAGATCTGTGTGCTGCATGAGGGAGAAATCGTGGAGAGAGGTACCCACGAGCAGCTTATTGCCAAGGATGGATATTATCGCAAGTTGCACGATATGCAGCAAGTATAGGAAAAATAATAAAGTATAAATTATAAATGACAAAGATTGTTTATGCATTCTTCTATGCAATATCGCTGCTCCCTTTCAAGGTGCTCTATTGCATAGCCGACTTCGAATACTTGATGATGTATCATGTCATTAAGTATAGAAGAGGTATTGTGCGTAACAATCTCACCACCTCTTTCCCAGAGAAGTCTGTCGAAGAAATCGTAGACATTGAGAAGAAGTTCTATCACTGGTTTTGTGACTACTTCTTCGAGGCAGTCAAACTGCTGAGCATCAGCGATAAGGAACTAAGAGAACGCTTCAAAGTTTACAATAGCGATGAGGTGGAACAATGCTTCCAGGAGGGACAGGACGTGGCAGCCATCCTTGGCCATTACTGCAACTGGGAGTGGCTATCGTGCGTTGGCATCGAACTGCCTAAGACACGTATGATGGGACTGATATACCATCCTCTCTACAACCATGCCTTCGACGAGCTGTTCAGGCGCATCCGTTCGCATGAGGAAAATGGTGTACCGGTACCCAAGAAAGACATCTTGCGCTATCTCGTAGATTACAAGCGCAAGAATATCCGCAATATCTTCGGCTATATCAGCGACCAAGGTCCCAAATGGGAAAACATCCATCTTTGGCTGTCTTTCCTCAATCACCCCGAGACTCCAGTTTTTACCGGTGGCGAGCGTATTATGCGAAAAATGAACGATGCCGTGTTCTATGTGGAGATGAGCCGTCCGAAGCGAGGGTATTACACTGCCACTTACAAGCTTATTACCCGAGAGCCAAACAAGTTGCCCGAGCATGAGATTACCCGCCGTTTCTTCCTGATGCTGGAAGAGACCATCCGCAAGAACCCTCCTTACTACCTCTGGACGCATAACCGATGGAAGAGAACCAAGGAAGAATTCGAAAAAGTGTATGAAGTAGTAAACGGCAAAGTCGTTCCCAAAAGTAAGTAGTACTTCTAGCATGAAAGAAGTACTACTAAAAATCAAAAGAAGTAGTACTAACTCTAAAAGGTAAGCTATACTTCCCAAAATAACATTCCTATTCATGAGAAAGATAAAGATAAATCCGAAATACGAGCATTTGAGAAGTTTTCTAGAAAATATACCTGATGCCTTCGAGAAAAATGGAGAAACGATTTACAAAAGTCGCAACACCATCAAGGTAATGGCTACTCCAGAGGGGCTTGCCATCAACATCAAGCGGTTTCATGTACCACATGGCCCGAATCGGATTATTTATTCTTGGGGCATAAGAAAGCCCAAGGGGAAACGGGCTTTTCAATATGCCCAAATTCTGAAAACCAAAGGTATAGGCACTCCAGAAGTCATTGCACTCATAGAAGAAAGAAATGCCATCGGCTTGCTTGGCCTCAGCTATCTTGTCACCATGCAATGCGACTATGGACATACCCTCTACGAAGTGGGCAATGCAGAGTTTGGCGAATACAAGTACTTGGCAAAAGCCTTGGCACACTTCGCTGCGAATATCCACAACCGCCAAGTCCTTCACAAAGACTTTACCCCAGGCAACGTGTTATGGAAACAAGATGACGAGGGATTTCATTTCATGCTAGTCGATATCAACCGGATGAATTTCGGACCTGTCAGCATCAAAAGTGGTCTTCATAACCTCTGCAAGTTCTGGGGAAGCAAAGACTTCATGCGCATACTCGCTACCGAATATGCCCTATTGAGAAACTCCAACACCGAGGAAGCCGTGGCATACGTGCTGAAGGAACGGAAGAAATTCTGGACACGTTATCTCAAGAAACATGACAAGCCTTTCGAACTAGAGCTATAAACATGCTCGTTTGGAACTAGAATAGTCTCGTACCATCATCTCATAAATCAACTTAAACCATATCAACACGACAGGCAAAGCCTTGAGTGCGTAAGGCTGCACATACGTCTTGCGGATAAAACGAGGGAAGAGATCGGATGGCGACAAACTCGTCAAGATAAAGGCAAACACCATCAAGGCGATGTCCCATCGAGAACGTTTCCAAGGAACCGCCACATACCAAATGGCAACACCAATAAGGGCTATGATATACGTACTAGACTCACTTCCCGTACTAAACAAAACGACAAACATCAATACCGATGCCAAGAAAGCATAGCGGAAAGCACTGTTCTTGTATTGCGAGATACGCAAATAAGGAGCACAAAAAGCAAGGATTCCTGGGATAATCAGCCATAAGTCAGAATAAGTGGAGATATGAGAAATCTTACGTACCAAACCTAACAAAGACTGATTTTGCATATTCGAGAACATATTCTCCATGTTCTTGGCACCCAAACTCTGTTTCCATTCCAGATATTGCCCAAGGATATATTCAGGACTACTAATCGCCATCGGCAAGATAAAACATACAATCGCCCATCCGAACAATGCCGCAACAAACTTCGCCTTATGCTTGGAGAAGAAGAAAAATGCCAAGCCAACGATACCGTAGAGTTTCACAAAGGTTCCTATCATGATAAAGCAAGCTGCCATCACATCCTTTTCTTTCTCGATGCAATAGTAAGAAGCTACGATGAGAGCAACCGTCACGATATTGAACTGATCCATAAACAAGGCCGTAAGCAGCTCATGCGCACAAAACCAATAGATAAAAATCTGCTTGCCTTGTGCCAGGGGCAACTTCCGAACCGCCACATAAAGAGCCAAAGCCATCAAGACATGCCACAAGATAAGGCCTATCGGAAGCGGAACAACCGCAAAAGGCGCAATAATCAAGCTAAAAAAAGGTCCATAATGGTTGGTATCAAAGTACTCAGTTGGATAAGGAGCATACAATGAGGTCTGATTCCAAGTATGCCAGAACACATACTTGAATATCAAGAAATTATTGCACTTATGAAACTTGATAAGCGCAGACACCAAAGCCAAAAGCATCCACAATCCAAACAAGGTGCGAGGATTGCGGAAAAAAGGTCGCATGAAGAATTCCTTCACACAAGATACAGTCTCTTTCATTTATTCACGATTCTTGCTTAATTAGGTGGCAAAGTTAACCAAAATCCATGGAATAGACGAATATTTCATTATTTATTTTGTTAAACCAGATTTTTGCCGTAACTTTGTCCGATATTAACAAATGATAGAAAATAGAAGGAAAGGTATGAGGATAGGATTCGATGCCAAGAGGGCTGCACAAAACCGCACTGGCCTTGGCAATTACAGCAGGTTCATCATCAGAATATTGTCGGAGATTCATCCCGACAATGAGTACTACCTATATACTCCCAAGCCTCAACGCATCCCATACCTGAAGGAAATTCCTACTCTCAGCAAGCTCAAGCTGCGCTTTCCGCCCAAAGGCTTGTGGAGCAAACTCCGTTCTATCTGGAGAATCTGGGGCATCACCCAAGACATCCGGCAAGATGGTCTCACAATCTACCATGGACTGAGCAATGAACTGCCCCTAAACATCGGAACTCCTGCCCAGCGGGAAGCACATCTTGGCAAAGAACGATGTAAATATGTTGTTACCATCCATGACCTCATCTTTCTCCATACTCCCCAATATTATCATTGGATAGACAGACAAATCTACAACTATAAGTTTCGCAAGGCTTGCCAAAACGCCGACCGCATCATTGCCGTCAGCGAGTACACCAAGCAAGAAATCATGGACCTCTATCATATCCCAGAAGAAAAGATTGATGTAGTCTATCAAGGTTGTGACCCCGTATTTGCCAAGGACATCGCAACGAGCCAACAGGAAAGTGTAAGAAACAAATATTCTCTCCCAAAGGAGTTTGTGCTCTATGTGGGCAGCATCGAGGAACGCAAGAATCTCTTGCTTGTGGCAAAGGCTGTAGCCCTGCTTGCCAACAAGCGAGAAATACATGTAGTAGCTGTAGGACGACGCACACCATACGTAGACCAAATCCAAGCCTTCCTTAGGGAACATGGTATCGAACACCTGTTCCATTTCTATCACCAAGTACCTTACGAAGACTTGCCTTCCTTCTACAAGTTGGCACATGCGTTCGTTTATCCATCTCGCATAGAAGGATTTGGGATACCTCTTCTTGAAGCTATCACGAGCGGTGTCCCTGCCATCGGTTGCACAGGTTCCTGCCTAGAAGAAGCTGGAGGTCCCGATTCCTTATATGTAGCACCAGACAATGCCGAAAGCATGGCTGATACGCTTCTCAGAGTCTGCTCAGATGAAGTATTACGGCAAGAGATGATAGGCAAGGGGAAAGAATACGCACAGAATTTTTCTGACGAAAAGCTATGCCAAGCCGTATGGGAAGTATATCATAAAGTTTAAATCAAAATAGAAAAAGAAATGACACCTAACAGAATATGTTTCATAAGCCGAAACTATTACAACCTGACAAGTGCAGGAAATAAGGCAAAGACAGACAATGAAGATACGCTCATAGAAATGGGTGCAGTCAACCTTGGCTTACCACGTACTGTCAAGAACAGTAAGATACTAGCATTCTTCCTTGATTTAATAGGTATTATCCGTGCTTGTCTCTTACTTCAAAAGAATGACGTACTCTTCTTGCAATACCCAGTGAAAAAGTATTTTTCTTTCTTGTGCTATATCGCAAGATTAAAAGGGGTCAAGACTGTTTCACTCATACACGACCTAGGTTCGTTCCGTAGGAAAAAACTGACTATAGAAAAGGAAATCTGCCGCCTCTCACATAGCGATTTCATCATTGCATCCAATGAAAGCATGGCAACTTGGCTTAAGAACCATGGGATGAAAAGATGTGTAGGGTCATTAGGGCTATTCGATTATCGTTCTGAGGTCTTTAATCAAACGGCAAACAAGACTATTGCTGCTGACAAGACAAACGAGGCTTTCGCATTCAACACTGCAAACGTTGTTTATGCAGGAGCATTGAGCATGCGTAAGAATTCCTTCTTGGTCAAACTTACCCAAAGGATTATCGCATGGAACCTAACTATTGCCGGCAACAAGGATGGATTGCAAGGATTGCAAGAGAATCCCAATGTCCATTACAAAGGATTTATCCCTTCTGAAGATTTCATATCACATACAAGTGCAGATTTCGGCTTGGTTTGGGATGGAGATTCCCTTGACACTTGCTCTGGAGACTACGGAACCTATCTTCGTTGGAACTCTCCACATAAAGTTTCCTTCTATCTACGTGCAGGCTTGCCTATCATCATTTGGGAAGAAGCCGCTGTTGCGCCTATCATAGAGAAAGAAGGAGTAGGTATTACCATCAGATCCTTGAAGGAATTGGATGACATTCTTCCTAATTTATCCAAGGAAGATTACTTGAAGATGAAACAAAGAGCTAGCCAAATGGCCCAAAAGCTGAATGACGGATATTTCTTAAGAGAAGCCATCCATACAGCAATAAACAACTTATAAAAACATGAAAACCGTATTAGTAGATTTAACACGATACAAAGAGAATTGTGGTTTTGGAGAAATCGCCAACAATCTCGGTGAGTTGCTCAAAGACGACTTCGTTGATGGCATCCGTTTTGTCGCACTCGTAAAAGAGCAGTTTAGAGGAGCCCTAGGAGACTCTATTGATTATGTTACAGTAGAACATATAGACAGAGATTTAAAGAACTTAGGATATAAGATAGATCTTTGGCATACAACAGACCAACTGTTCATCAGTAGAAGACATGCCAAGGGAATGCTAAACTTACTAACCATACACGACTTGAACTTTCTCTACGAAAAGAAAGGGATTCATCGTATCAAATCCCTTTTAAAATTAAAGTGGTTTGTAAAACATTCAGATTGCGTCACGGTTATTTCCGAATATGTAAAAAAAGATGTTCTTTCCCATGTCAACATGAGGAAGAAACCTTTACGAGTCATTTATAATGGCATACAAGACACGACCAAGAAGCCACAAGCCAAGCCAGCGTTCATCCAAGATCATAAAAAGTTTTTTTTCACCATAGGACAGACCCGCAAAAAGAAGAATTTCCAAACGTTAATTCCTATGATGAAATATTTTCCAGAATACAACTTGTATATTTGTGGAAAGAAATATCGCAAATTCATTGGAGAACTTGAAGCACTCAAAGAAAGATGCCAAGCAAACAATGTTTACATCACAGGAGAAATCACCGATGAAGAGCGCAATTGGATGTATGCACATTGCGAGGCATTCCTCTTCCCAAGTCTCTTTGAAGGTTTTGGGCTTCCTGTATTGGAAGCCATGCGCTATTGCTGCAAGGTGTTCTCGTCACGCTATACAAGCCTCCCGGAAATTTGCAAAGAGCACGCTAGTTATTTTGATTCATTTGAGCCCGAAGCCATGGCAAAGACTATCCAAACAGGACTGCAAACATGGGAAAAAAATGGCCAAGAAGCTATAGCTGCAAGAAATTACTCTATGGAGTACAATTACCCGCATTACATGAGTCAATACATAGAACTTTACAAAAAGTTGCTACAAATCCAATAAATAACTCAACATACGCCAAAATACATCCACGTATGTTCTTTTCTATCTTTTGAAAAGAGCATACCTTAAGACTAGAAGCTGATGGCGAATCCAAATCTCCATTTTTCTTCCAAACTTTCTCTTTCTCCAACTTCCATAGATTCGATGAATACCAAATGTATCCTCATCTATCTTATACTTATTTCGAGGAGCAAAGAAATGGGTAGGATAAATTTTGACCTCTCCTAAATCTTGAAAAATATCCTCTCGCTTATATCCGAACTTTTTCTCAGCAATACGAGCCATTATCAAAGGAGAAATCGTATTGTTCTGCGTCCCATCCTCATTGCGATAATGACTTGCCTGATAGTAATCGAACACTGCCTTACACAAAGCATTACCAGCTTCTCCCATAAAGAATGCAGCTTGCAACCCGAACTCACTATCATCAGGATTTACCTTTTCATTAAAGGTCATAAAGCCCTTATTTGGGATAAACTTATCAAATCTCTTATAAAGGAATATGTCACTGTCCATATACAAACCACCATATTTATACACGGCATAAAAACGAACCACATCCGCCGCGAAAGCCCAACGTTTCTCCTCAAGAGCTTCGTCTATGAATGGACAACCAATAGCTTTAGCCTCCGCATATCCCCACAATTTTATCTCATAATCGGGGATGATGCGTTTCCACGAATCTAAGCAGACCTTTATCTCCACAGGATAAGGGTCATTACTGAACCAACAAAGGTGAATGAGTTTTGGTATCATTGTTTTTGATGCAAAGGTACGAAAAACTATCAAAAAAGCAAAAAAAAAGAGGATTATTTGCTGCATTCGATTATCTAGTGTACCTTTGCAGACCATACACGATATCATCTTTAACATTTATTGTTGTTCTCACATGCAAGGATATGGAAACAACCATGTTATAGAATACAGAAAGAAGTTAGTATTATTAATACACGATAAAAACTATTATGAATAAAAAGCAATTGAAAATCGTGACAAGCGTTGCGGTTATGGTTCTAATCTTATCCATTCTTCCCATTTTTTGGATAGGCCAGTATTTGCACCCATTTTCAGATGACTATGTTTTTGGAGCTGAAGCACATAGAATATGGAACGCCACACATTCTGTAAGTGCATGCATCCAAGGAGCATGGAATGTTGCCGCCAATATGTACCATATATGGCAAGGCACCTATTCTGCATGCTTTCTCATGGCATTGCAACCTGGTGCTTTTGGCATGTATTGGATTGTACCTATCGTTCTTGCATCGAGCCTAATCATGTCAACTTACATCTTGTTATTCATGATTATGAGGAAACTCCTGCATACCACCAAGACGGACTTTATGTTCGTTTCAACCGTCTTTGCACTTATCAACTTGCAGTTTGTCTATTCTGCATACGATGCTTTCTACTGGTATAATGGAGCTATGTATTATACATTGTACTTCAGTCTTTCACTATGCCTAGCTGCATTACTCATAGCGTATCACTTATCCAACAACACTCAAAAACATGTCGTTGGGGCACTTACTGTTATCCTCACCCTTTTCCTTGCAGGAGGCAATTTCGTCTCAGGCTTTGGAACAGCAGCCATACTATTCACTGCAATTGCGCTCGTCTATATAGAGCAAAAGAAACTACCCAAGTTTCTCACTGCCATCTTGGCTATTTACTTGGCAGCATTTGCGTTCAGTATATTAGCACCAGGTAACGCTTTCCGTGAATTAGCCGTCAAGGAATCTCATCCAAACATCCTTGTTGCCATTGGCATTACCCTAAGCAGAAGCTTTGGTTTTATCGGAGGCAAAGTCGTTAGTTTCATGTCATTGACCTTCGCTACTTTGATTCCAATAGTAAGCCAATTAGCTCGCAAATCAAACTTTAAGTTCTCACACCCATGGCTATGTATTGTCATTACATTAGGCTTATATTGCTCTTTCTTCTTCCCACATTGCTACGCCATGGGGTACGAAGGACCTTACAGAGTGCAAAATGTCTATACGTATGCTCTGTTTTGGCTCATTCTCACCAATATGTTTTACCTTTCAGGTGCGCTGATTCGAAAAGCAGAGAACAAGGCTCCTCTCAGTTATGCCATTTGCCAATTATTGGGAGCGATTAAGCTGAAATACCAAAAAGCCTTTCAATATTCATATATCTACGCCGTCGTGATATATTTCTTGGCTATGGTTATCAAACCATCTACTACCAATCGCACTCTCAGCCTCCTTATAAAAGGAAAGATACAAGCCAGCGACAAGGAAATGAGAGAAAGAGAAGAAATACTAGGAGGACTTTACTGTAATTCCATCGTAGAACTGAAGCCCTTGGAAACAAAACTTCCGTCAGACACTCATTACGATGCCTTACCAGACCCTGGCTATTGGGTAAACCAAGCCATTGCTCTATACTATGGGAAACAGGAGATTTACACGACATCGAGTTACAATATAAACAATGAGAATACACATCTCATGAAACATTATAAGAAAGATGTGGGGCCCAACAATTTGAAATATAGGACTTATCGAAAGTTGGACACTGATCCTACTTATCTGACTCCGCAAACAAAAGAATTCAAAAACTAGGCGAGAGAACAAAAACGAGCATATTCTTCTACTCAGGAAGATATGCTCGTTTTTTCTTTGTATATCAATTTTTATTAGTAACTTTGCACCCAAACTCCTACAAATACAATTATGAAGAAATATGATTACCTGATAGTTGGCTCGGGACTCTTTGGAGCCACATTCGCATACCTCGCCCATAAACAAGGAAAAAAGTGCTTGGTCATAGACAAGCGTCCACACCTCGGTGGAAATATCTATTGCGAGCAAATCGAGGGCATCAACGTACATAAGTATGGTGCCCATATCTTCCATAC
>CAVKNU010000070.1:0-1873 GCA_963657465.1 Lachnospiraceae bacterium | reverse complement strand
AAAATGAAAAGCGATGGCGTGAGCGAGCCCCGCAACCTGGAGGAACAAGCGCAAATATTGATTGGCAAGGACATCTACGAACGCCTCATCAAGGGATATACAGAAAAGCAATGGGGAAGAAAGTGTACCGAGCTTCCAGCTTTTATCATCAAGCGATTGCCCGTGCGTCTTGTCTTCGACAACAATTACTTCAACGACAAGTATCAGGGAATCCCGATAGGTGGCTACAACAAGCTGACAGAAGGTTTACTCGCTGATGTCGATACCTTAACTTCGATAGATTTCTTCCATGACAGCATAACATTATCAGACGGACGCACGATTTCATTAAAAGAGAATTGGAGCAATATAGCAGACAAACTCGTTTTCACTGGCAAAATAGATGAGTTTTATGAATACCAATACGGTAAGCTCAACTACCGAACAGTAAGATTTGAGGAAGAGATTATTGATACTCCTAATTACCAAGGCAACGCTGTTGTAAACTACACAGAAAGAGACATTCCATATACTCGCATCATCGAGCATAAGCATTTTGAAATGTTCGGTCAGGCAGTCTATGATACCCCCAAGACGGTCATCTCAAAAGAATACTCTACGGAATGGAAAGACGGCATGGAACCATACTATCCAGTAAATGACAAAGAAAACTCTGAGCTCTACGCAAAGTACATGGCTCTTGCCCATGAAGAGAAAGACGTTATCTTTGGCGGTCGCCTTGCTGAATATAAGTATTATGACATGGCGCCTATCATTGAGAAAGTACTCGCATTATTCAAATAAGCGGTGCAAGCCTTTATTATAAAGTGAAGCCTTATCTTGCCTGGGCAAGATAAGGCTTCACTGCTTATAGTTCCAATTTAAACTTTATAGGATGCTTCTTCCCGAAGCGAGTCCAAAACTTGGCACGCACTTTCATCACGTATGCCACAGCTTCATCCACATCACAATCTCGCAACAAGGCATATTCTGAAACCAATATTCGAATAAAGTCCTTGGGTCCCTAAAATCTACTAAGATTACGCAACCCTTCTTTCATGCCTACCGTACCAAACTTCATACGATTGATGTCAACAATCATGAAATGGAAGCCTTCGTCATCTTGTTTCCATAGAACATTGCCGGGAGTGAAGTCCTTATGCAAGACTTTCCGATTATGGATATTGGCAGCAAAATGAGCCAAGGCCCTAGCCAAGTTCTCATAAGTTCCTGGCTTGGCATTGCCGACCTCATAGAGCGTATGCCCATAATTGCATT
The DNA here is from genome assembly GCA_963657465.1 of Lachnospiraceae bacterium. Lineage (GTDB taxonomy): Bacteria > Bacteroidota > Bacteroidia > Bacteroidales > Bacteroidaceae > Prevotella. The sequence goes on along the minus strand of CAVKNU010000070.1, from coordinate 616 downwards.
GTTGGGTTACTAGATAAGTATAGCCGAGCAAGCCTAGCACATTACGCTGCTCTATCAATGCTATAGCCGTAGGAGCCCCAATCCCTTTGCTTTCCAATATCATAGGATATTCAAAAGCACGTTGTCCCTTAGGCTTCCGTATGCCTAGAGAGTAAATCAAGCGATTGGGACCGCTTGGCACATGAAATCGCTTCACATTAATCTCCGTTCCATCTGGAGCCTGCATCACCTTGATGAGGTTTCGACCAGTATAGATCGTACGACCTTCCTGCTCGAACACATCAGGTATGCGCTCGATGAAACTCCTCATCTCTTCATATCTTGGATTTATCTTTATCTTCATTCTTCATCTAAGTTCAGTTGCCAATAACCATTTCTATCAGTACCAACTCTTTCTATACAATCATTTTCTTTAAGCCATTTAATATTATTATCAACAGAGGTCGTACTTATGTCCATAATTTTCGCTAATTCAGAACCTTTAATCCGTGGGGAATAATACAAAAGAAGCAATAATGAAAGACGAGTTTCTCCCAACTTTCTCCCAACTTACACCCCAGTTTACACTGTAGTTTTTGGCACTCTTCTTCAATTACACCCAACTTTTCTCCCAAGT
>CAVKNU010000069.1:0-12734 GCA_963657465.1 Lachnospiraceae bacterium | reverse complement strand
TTTTTTGCGATTATAATAGTTTTTTTTCGTATTTTCGCAAAGTAAAACGAAAAAAAGAAGAAAATGAGCATATTCAATAACCCAGAAGAAAATTATTGGCGCAACTTCTTTACCAAGTTGGTACTTGTCTGCCTAACAGTCGCTGTCATCGTGTGGTTCTTACCTCGCAATGAGGGCAGACAATTCCGTTATGATGTGGGCAAGCCATGGATGTATGGCTCTATCATTGCCACTTTCGACTTTCCTATCTACAAAACCGACGATGCCATCAAGCATGAGCAAGATTCTCTGTTGTCTCAATTTCAACCATACTATGGTATAAACCCTACGGTGGAGAATGTGCAGGTAAGCCGATTCCTCCACGACTTCAAGAATGGCATTCCAGGATTGCCAAAGGACTTCGTAGGTATCATTGCCGGACAACTGCACAATGTCTATCAAATGGGAATTGTCAATACGACAGAATACAACCGCATCTTCAAAGACTCCACAAGCATGATTCGCATCATCAGTGGCAAGAATGTGAGAAGCATCCCTATCAACTCGTTCTATTCCACCATTGCCGCCTATGAGCACATCTTCTCCAATGAAAGACTTGCCGCTCAGCGTCCTCTTCTGTCGAGATGCAACCTGAACAATTACATTGAGGCTAACGTACTCTATGACAAGGAAAAAAGCGAGACCGAAAAGAGCGATATGTTGAGTGGCATTCCACTCGCCAGCGGAATGGTAATGAGTGGTCAGAAAATCATCGACCGAGGCGAAGTCATCACCGACTACAGTTATCGCGTACTCAACTCTTTCGAGAAAGAAATGAAGCGCAGAAGTTCCACCGAGGATGAAATCACAACGACCATTCTCGGGCAGGTGCTTTTCGTATTTATCCTCGTCATGATGTTCACCTCCTATCTTAATCTCTTCCGCAAGGATTATTTCGACAAGCCTCGAAGCATCACAATGCTCTATGCCATGATAACGCTCTTCCCTATTCTCGTGTCATTGATGATGAAACACAACTTCTTCAATGTGTACATCATTCCATTTGCAATGGCACCAATCTTTGTACGTGTGTTCATGGATTCACGCACAGCGTTCATCACGCATGTCACGATGATTCTCATCTGTGCTGCAGCTGTAAAATACCAATACGAATTTATCATCGTACAATTAGCTTCTGGACTTGTCGCCATCTATACGCTTCGTGAGCTCTCCAAGCGTTCACAGATTTTCATCACGGCTTTATTGGTAACAATCGCTAGTTGCGTGGTCTTCTCTGCACTCCAATTGATGCAAGACAACCAAGTGTTTAATATTGACGCCAACATGTACACCTATTTTATAATTAATGGCATCTTCCTCTTGTTGTCTTACCCACTGATGTATCTCATCGAGAAGCTGTTTGGTTTCACTTCCAATGTAACCCTCTTTGAGCTTTCCAACACCAACAAGGGATTACTTCGCAATCTGAGTGAGATTGCCCCTGGAACATTCCAACACTCCATCACCGTAGGCAACCTTGCCGCAGAAATCGCCAACCGTATCCATGCCAACAGCCTGCTGGTACGTACCGGAGCTTTGTATCACGACATTGGCAAGATGACCAATCCTGTGTTCTTCACCGAGAACCAAGCTGGCGTCAATCCACACGATCAACTCACCGACCTTGAGAGTGCACAAATCATCATCAGCCACGTATCTGAGGGATTGAAACTAGCAGAAAAAGTAAACTTGCCTAGCATCATCAAAGATTTCATCACAACCCATCACGGAACGGGTATCACCAAATATTTCTATGTGCATTATTGCAATGCTCACCCTGGCGAAGAGGTAGATAAATCACTCTTCCAATATCCTGGTCCTAACCCATTCACCCGTGAGCAAGCCTTGCTGATGATGGCAGACACCGTAGAAGCCGCCTCTCGCTCGCTCAAGGAATACACAGAAGAAAGTATCAGCAATCTTGTCAATAAGCTCATTGACAGTCAGGTGGCAGATGGATTCTTCAAGGAATGCCCTATCACCTTCCGAGACATCGCCTTAGCCAAGGTTGTACTCATAGAAAGATTGAAAGCAATTTATCATACACGTATCTCGTATCCACACTTGAATAAATAGTTAGGTGTAAATTTTTCCACTTAACAAGCCTTATAAAAAACATCCAATACGGTCCGGTTTGTTGCACAAATTTTAGAATCTGTGCAACAAATTGGACTTTTTGCGTTAATATTTTTTAAATAAGAATTTAAAATAGTAGTAAAATAGAACATTCTTCTTACCTTTGCGGACGTTTTTATTTAAAATATTTAAGATGAAGAAACTAAAATTAGTTAGTATTGCCATTGCGATGGCATGCTCAGCACCATCTTTCGCAGGTGGTTTGCTCACTAACACCAATCAAAATGTTGCATTCAACAGAATGATGAGCCGTGAGGCTTCAATAGGTATTGATGGAGTTTATTACAATCCAGCAGGTGTGATATTCATGGGTGACGGTCACCATCTGTCAATCAACTGGCAGTTGGCTTATCAAACACGTACTATCGAGAATAACTTTGCATTGTTCAACAATAATGTAAATAATCCTACAACCCCTCGTGAATTTAAGGGAAAGGCTTTCGCCCCTGTCATCCCTTCATTCCAGTACGCATACAACAAGGGCAACCTTTCACTTCAGGCAAACTTCGCTCTCACCGGTGGTGGTGGCAAGTGTACCTTCGATGATGGATTGGGCTCTTTCGAGAAGATCGTGGCAGAGACAGCTGTTGCAGCTTGTGGTTTGGCTCGCACGGTGGATGGCGTATTAGGTCAGACCATTGGCAATCCTAACACCAAGTTGTTCAGCAGTGACCAAGTTTTTGGCGAGCAAGGTAAATATAGCTATGAGAGTTACATGCACGGACGCCAATATTACTATGGTCTTTCGCTCGGTGCTGCTTATAAATTCAACGACCATTTCAGCGCATTCGCTGGTGTACGTGGCGTTTATGCATCTTGCAACTACTATGGATACGTAGAGAACATCAAGGTGGGCAACATGCCTCTCTATCAAGTTCTCGACCCAACAAAGGAAGATGCAGCAAACATCGAGTTGAGTTGTGACCAGAGCGGTCTTGGCTTCACACCTATCCTTGCCATAGACTACAAGACTGGCAAGTGGAACTTCTCTGCCAAGTATGAGTTCAAAACTCGCATGCGCTTGAAGAACAAGTCCGTAAACCAAGTGCCAAGTATCGGTAACCTCGCCGGTAACTTGTCAACCACAATGAATAGCGTATTGGCTGGTCAGTTCCAACAGGCTGGTCTTCCACAAGAGCAAGCACAGATTAAAGCTGGCGAAGTGACCCAGGCTGTTCTTACCAACGGAACCGTTCAGGCAACAATGTTAGGCTTGAAGAATCAGTTTGATACTGAACTCGAAGACGCTATTGGCGAGTACGAGGATGGCAAGAAGATCGCTGGCGACATCCCAGCTTACTTGACCCTCGGTGCAGGTTACAGCCCTATCGATAACCTCCACATCAACGTAGGTTTCCACTGGTTCGATGACACACACGCCACTTCTTACAACAATCGCAACAAGAAGCTCGACCGTGGTACCTTGGAGTACAATGCTGGTGTAGAGTGGGAAATCAACAAGAAGTTCACCGTAAGTACAGGTTGGCAAAACACCAGCTATGGTCTTCCTAAAGAGGATGCAAGCACAGCAAAAGAGGCAAGATATATGGACGATAAGTCTTTTGTAACAAGCTCTAACTCAGTTGCTTTCGGTGGTACCATCCGTATCTCTAAGGCGGCAAAGGTGAACGTGGCTTACTTCCACACTTTCTATCAGCACAAGAAGACAACAGAGGAAGTAAACTTGGGCACAACCAAGTTGAACTATGACTCAGACTACACACGTAACAACAACGTGTTTGCTGTAGGTCTTGACGTCAGCTTCTAAAAGAAGTGAAGAGTGAAGAACGAAAAATTATCTCTTCTCTTTCATACATAACTACAAATAAAAAGGCTATCCCACTCACAAGAATAGGATAGCCTTTTGTCATATTACAGCGGATCTACATCATAATATATCTGCAACGCCCCATAACGTGGGTCCTTGAGCATATGCTCCTGTGCATACAATAGATACTCACGCACTTTCTTATGGTCGATATTATTCTCTAGTTTGATTACCAGCTTACGAATATTCATCGTTTTGACACGAGCCACGGCAGGCTTGTCGGGTCCAAGCACACGCTCACCAAACCATTGTCGCAACAGTTTTCCCAACTCCATTCCTGCCTGTTGGCATACGCCATCATGCTTATGCTTAAGATAAACATTGATAAGATGATAGAACGGTGGATAGCGAAAAGCTCGACGCTCTTCCAAAAGGTCTTGGTAAAAACCAGCATAATCATTATGCACCACTTGCGAGATGACGGACAATTCCGGACTTTTCGTTTGAAGTATCACCAGTCCTCGCTTACCTTTTCGCCCAGCTCGACCACTCACTTGCGACATCATCATGAAGGCATGCTCATAAGCTCGAAAATCAGGATAATTGAGCATAGAGTCAGCATTCAAGATGCCCACTACGCTCACCTTATCGAAATCCAAGCCTTTCGATATCATCTGTGTGCCTATCAAGAGGTTCGTCTTTCCCATCGAGAAATCAGAAATCAATCGCTCATAGGCATTGCGAGTGCGAGTGGTATCAAGATCCATTCTGGCGATACGAGCCTCTGGGAATATCTCAGCTATCTGGTCTTCTATTTTCTCTGTGCCATATCCACGTCCTTTCAACTCTGTGCTTCCACAATTAGGACATTCTGTAGGCACTGGATACGTATAGCCACAATAATGACAGGTGAGGAGATTGATATTCTTATGCAACGTGAGCGATACATCGCAGTTCTTACACTTTGGAACCCATCCACACACCTTGCACTCTATCATCGGAGCAAAGCCACGCCGATTCTGAAAGAGGATGGCTTGTTGCCCATTCTTCAAGGCCTCACGAACTGCAGCTAGGAGCTGAGGAGAGAAAGGACCACTCATCATCTTGCGATGTTGCAAATCCTTGATGTCTATCACATGAATTTCGGGCAATTGAATGTCTTGATAGCGTGTTTTCAATTCCACAAGTCCATACTTGCCTTGTTGGGCATTATAATAGCTCTCCATCGATGGAGTGGCTGTACCCAGCAAAGTCTTGGCACCATACATCTTTGCCAACACGATAGCCGCACTTCGGGCATGATAGCGAGGGGCAGGGTCTTGTTGCTTGAAACTCGTCTCATGCTCTTCGTCTATAATCACAAGCCCTAGTTTTTGAAAAGGCAAAAATACGGCACTTCTTGCCCCCAGAATGACATCATAAGGATGAGCGGAAAGTTGTTTTTGCCATATCTCCACACGCTCTGCATCACTATACTTCGAGTGATAGATGCCCAAGCGGTCTCCAAATACCTTGTGAAGACGTTCCATAATCTGAACCGTCAAGGCAATCTCTGGCAAGAGATAGAGCACTTGCTTGTGTTCATCAAGAGCCTGTTTGATGAGATGGATATACACTTCGGTCTTGCCACTCGAAGTGACACCATGCAAGAGCACCACGTCCTTCTTCATCATCTGAAAGAGAATCTGATTATAGGCATCTTGCTGGGCCATCGAGAGTGGTTTTATCAAGTCGAAATGTGCCTCGCCCGATGTATTCAGGCGTCCCACCTCCAATTCATAAGTAAAAAGAAGTCCTTTGTCTAGGAGAGATTTAATGATAGCCGAAGTGGAATGGCTCTCATTCATAAGCTCTTCCTTGGTCACACGTTCCACAAAAGAAGGTCTTTCGTTAACAAAATCCTTCACTTGTCCATCACTTCCATAGACTTTTTCATTAAGAAGTCCATTCGTGTCTATTTCATTTTGAAGCAAAGTGTCCCAATGCGAAAGTTGAAGGAATGTCATAAAAGCCTTGGATTGTTTGAATGCTCTCTCCACCATACTGATGGCTATGCGCAAAGCACGTGGATTGCGATATTTGCTCGCCAACTCCACATAAAGTTCCATCTTGGGCTTATATTTCTCCGTAGATTTCAATCCCGCAGGAAAGGCGGCATTATAAACATCGCCCAGGGGAACCATGTAATACTCGCTGATCCACGACCAAAGGCGATATTGCTGATCGAGAAGTGCAGGAGCATCATCCAGCACTTGCCCAATCGGCTTCACATCAAAATCTGGCTTTATGTCATGCACCTTCACTGTCATGGCAATATATTTCTTACTTCTGCCCAAAGGCACAAGCAAGCGCTTGCCAAACACGACTTTCCCTTCCATCCCATCAGGGATAGAATAAGTAAACAAGCCTGGAAGAGGCAAAGGCAATATAACGTCTACATATCTCATTAGAACCAATAGCCCAAAGCTATCTGCCAAGAGTTGTTACGACTCTTACCCGCTTGGTCTACAATATTAACTACGCCAACTTTAGTTTCGGCATCTGCAGTCTTACCACAAGCTATATTATAATTTGCTGTAACCTGTAGATGCTTTAGTAAAGTAATACCCGCACCAACATTCACACTAAAATTAGACTTCTTTAGAGTATAAGAATTACTATCAGTCCACTTGAATGTCTTGTCACCTACATTGAAGCCCCATTGAGGACCTGCAAATAAGAATACATTTGCCAAGCTGCTAAATCCCCAGCCGTAACGAATATTTACAGGAATATTAATAGACTTCTGAGTCATTTTTGTCTCAGCATAAGAAAAAACATCATCGCCCTGTGGATAAAAATAGCTAACCTCTGCTTCCTTTTGGTCATACAAGGCAGCTGCATCAAAGCTCAAGCCGATGATAGGAACAGTAATTTTCACCATTGGACCAACAAAAAAGCCATTCTTATTAGATGCATCAAACACATCATTGCTAAACGACATATTCATAACATTCAAGCCACCCTTCACACCGAAGTTAACCTGTGCGTTTGCAGGCATGGCACTCATCATTGCCATTACCATGAATACAATAGATAATACCTTTTTCATCTTGTTTTTCTATTTACTGTTTAATACTATTTGTTTTCTAATGTCGTTCTCGACGAACTGTTACACGTGCGGCACTATTTGAGGAAGAAGTGCTCTTCTGGCGACGATTCTTGACCGTAGAAGTCTTGGAAGTCAAACCAGACGATACCATACGCGAACGGCGGTTCACTTTCCTTACAGCCTTTGCCTCCTTGCTCTTATTGGCTATACTATCCAAAGAATCCTTGCGAGCTTGGTCGCCCCAGAGGTTCTTCTCAAATGCGGCAAGTTCACCTTCTATCTTTTTCTGTTCTTTCTGCATCGCAGAGTCTGAAGGACAATACTGAGCCAAGGTCTTACCCAACATGTTGTTGGTCTTATAAATCTTTCCCTTGTATAGATTCTTCACAAAGTAATCTTCCATGCTCATCATGGTCGCATTATTCAAATTGCTCGTCATGATTTGTTGCTTTGCCAAGAATGGAGCCAAGTCGTCGTATTTCACCCAAAAGAGTGGATATTTATTGCCTCCATCGCCAAAGTCATCCTCACGAGTCATAATCGGACAAAGTGCCAATACCTTCGTATGGAAAGTGGAAGTATGCTGATCATAATAAGCCGATTCCTTGATGTAGTATCCTTTCACCTCGCGAGATGGAATATCGCTATTATCGAGCTTCACCTTTCCGTTCACCTTCTCGTAATAGATGTGATAATTATCCAAAAAATCCATTGGCTTCACTCGGTCTGCATCCGCAAAACTCTCATTGCCATCCAGTCGATATTGGTAAGCACGAATATTCCCCGTCATCATCAAACGGAAAATATAGGTAAAGAGGTTCATATGATTGCCCACAGGTTCTGCTGGATAATACAAGCCCGCATTGGCATCCTCATTGAGGTCAAGCTCTCGATAGATATCTCTACGCCACACCACATCCTCTGGCATCGGTGCCGCTGTAGGGAAAGAGATGCGCGCACGCAAGGTCATATTATCAGCATTCGACTGTTTTGTCTTCTGCTGTTGAGCTTGACGACGAGCTGCAGGTTGAGCACTGATGCCCAATGCCATCGCCAAAAATGCAAATAGGATAAATATCTTTTTCATTCCAAATCTCATTTCTATTATTCAAAATTTCTTTTCTCTTTATCTCACGATCACCTCCATGGCAGAAGACAAATTGCGCACGATTCCATCAGGTCCCACCGCTTTGATATGTGATATGTAAAAGCGTCGATTGCGGGATAATCTTCTGAACTCTTCCCTTTGTCTATCTGAGAAGTTTGCCCCCGCAGAAGTCAAAGGCACGGCATTTCCCATGTTGTCAAAGAAGACTGTCTCGAAGCTTAATACCTTGAATGAGATATCCAACAGACCATCGTCTATTGCCGCATGAATACCTGGCGCACCCATCAACGAAGCTTTTGCCAACGCTCCTCCCCGATAGCGATCAGTACCTAAGGCTAGATAAGCCGTAGGATCTGGCAATTTACGTACGTGGAAGGTAAAAGGAGGTAAACTTCTCACTTGTCCCTTGTCACGTGCCGTCACATGAATGGTCACATCCTTCCCTACGGCCGAAGGTACTGCCACAAAATGTCCATTTCCCTTCGATGTAAAGGTTCCTCCCATCATCGAAGCACTCACGGCATTGGCAGGCACTCCTGGCACACTGATACTGATAGGATTAGGATAACCTGCATAAAGCACATTCATCATATCAGCCGCCACCGTTGCGGTATTTGGCACAGGAAGCACATTGTATTTCTGAACGAAATTACGGCGCACCATCTCGCCTTTCTCATTGCGAACCAAAATATAACCACCAAACTGATGTTCTCCTACACCTCCTGCCACAAAACTATATTTTCCATTTTCCGAACGAAGAGGAGTTCCATTGATATAGATTTCTGGTCTATGAGCACTATCCACAGCCGCCATCACAATGGTAGAATTAAATCGTTCACCAGCATAGAGCGTAATCTTCTCAGGAATGACAAAGGCATCCAATTGGTTGACCCTAACATCCGTCGGTTTCCCTTTTTCTGTCTCTCCCAACTTGCCCTTCAAGTCATCCACGATGCTTCTCTTCATTTTTTCCGCAAAAGAAGAAGGTTCCTTGCCACTGTTTTTTTCATCTTTGCCAGATGGAGTATTCAGTGCCAGCATTGCCATCAAGATGACATACATCAGATTAATCATCTTTTGGCGTGGGGATATTGGTCTTTTCTTTATTGCCATGTATTCTTATCCTTATTTTATTCCTGAGCTTGAGGATGTGCCGCACGCATGTTGATGGTCATAGCCTCTATCATTCGTGCATACACTTTGTTCAACTGCTCTATCTGTTGAGCCATCACCTGAGTTTGCTCATTGATTTTATCGATGGTACCCATTTGCTGACTAGCCCCCTTCAATTGCATCTCGTAAACTCTACTGATACCGGTCAACGTGCGATTCAAGTTTTCCATCTCCTCGCTGTCACATGTCAACTTCGTATTTTGCTCGTTCACTCTGTGCAAAGTATCCACCAAAGCATTCAGTTCCTTCACATAATCATTCTGAGCTTTCTCTATCTCCCCCGTATTCAACGTGTTTTGTGGAATCTGTATCTGTTGCTCAGAAGGAGAAAAGGAAGCCACAGGAGAAGCCGAAATTTCCTGAGTAGAACCTTCTATCTCTTTTCCATAAGAGAATTTTCCTGTCTCCAAGTATTCCTCTGTCACACGAGTAGGAATATCTAAGCCATCAGCAGTCTTATCAAATGGACGGTCAAAGGCCGACAAGAAGAATACGAAGACCTCTGTACCCATACCAATAAACAACATCAGATTAGCACCTGGCAAACTAGTCAATTTAAATAAGGTACCCAAGATGACAACGGACGCACCCCAACTATAGGCATAGTTGAGGAAGGTTTGTCCAGGCACACTATCCATCCACTTCTGCAGACGATAAATAATATTAATCTTACTATATGTGCTCATCTTGCTTTATCTCCTTTTGTTATTTGTTTTTTGTTTCGTACTGGAAGTTGTTGCTAAACTTCTCACACATCGGAATCCTATATATGACCTTGGTTGGTTCTGATACTCCCAAGAGCGCCAAGCTGAACGAATCATCGACTCAGGGTCTTTCCAAGAGCCGCCTCTCACACTCTTTCTCTTCAAGCGATAAGGATCTTCCTTGGCTGCATTATACACCAATGTAGGATTCAAGTCGTTCATGGCTTCCACACCAGCCTCTGTATAAATCGTACTAGTCCATTCTGCCACATTGCCGGCCATGTCATACAGTCCATTGGAGTTCGGCGAGTAGATGCCCACCTTACTTGTTATCAAGTTTCCATCCTTGGTATAATTACCACGGTCTGGCTTAAAGTTTGCATAATAACATCCGTCTCCATTCTTCACATCCTTGTTGTCCCAAGGGAATTCGTTCTGTTCCTTGCCTCTGGCCGCAAACTCCCACTCAGCCTCAGTCGGCAAGCGATAACGTTGTACGAACCGAGCCTCAGGCCCCAGTCCTTTCAACAGATAGTCGGTACGCCAAGCACAAAAAGCATTGGCTTGTTCCCAAGTCACTCCCACCACAGGATAGTCATTATAAGCAGGATTGCTAAAATAGCTTCTGAGATAGGTTTCATTGTCGGAATTCTTAAAATCATTAACCCAACAAGTTGTATCAGGATAAATATTGACAATATAGGTATTCAAGAAATCCCAAGGTCCGCTCAAAGGACGATTAATCGTTTCTTGCACCACTTTTCCTTCATCATCGATATAGGCTGTATCCTTGGAAATCATCACAACCTCATCTTGATCTATTACAGCATCCGTATTGAATGTACGCTCATTCGGATTGAGACGATTCTTTCTCAATGCAGCTGTGGTATAATCATAAATCTCATACTTATAATTGAGTTGGCGCCAATCTATCAACTTTTCTCCTGTCACAGGATTAGTCACATAAAGACTTTCCATGGCACGCAACTCATCCTCGTTCGGTTTTTTAGGAAGATTTTTCTTCCAGTTGACATGAGGAGCAACAGGATCACCATTCTTGTCTTCCGTAATCATATAAGTTTCATCACCGCCGTATGCAGGGTCGGCAAGGCGAGTACGCAAGATAGAATCTCTCACATACGCCACGAATTGCTTGTATTCTGAATTCGTAATCTCAGTATCATCCATCCAGAACCCATCCACAGAGACATCCTTTCTTGGAGCCACATCACCCCACAAAGAATCTTGCTTCTCCAAGCCCATCTTCAAGAAGCCTCTGTTAATCTTCACCATTCCATAAGGGGCTGGCTCAGCAAAGCTCTTTCCAGAAACACCAACCACCTCACCACCTCGTCCTGCCATCGATGCCGATTTGGCACCAAAGCAACCAGTCAAAGCGACAAGCACTAACATGGAACAGATAAACAATATTCCTTTTTTCATATTTATGTTCTTACTATAATATTCTTACACTTTTATGCATATTTTTACCCTTCTTGGCCAAACGGATGTCTGTCTGATAGCCCAAGAACAGTTCATGGCTTCCATTGCCTGGATTTAGCTTCGAAGTATATACCTCATAACTATACCCTAACACAACACCATGAAAACGACCACCCAACAGGAATGTGATAGAATGGTCGGGACTATAAGTGGCTCCACCATACATCATCTTGTTTTCATGCAGATAAACCAAACGGCAAGTCAAATCAGCTCGCCAAGCTGTATCATCATATTTAATCAATGCTGATGGTCTTATAGTTACAAACGGATTTCTTAACTTAATATTGTATCCTGTCGTCAAATAATATGTTGCATCCACCTTCAATTCGCTTGTTTCCCCTAGTCGAACAGTAGGAGCATTCAAATGTTGAGCCGAAAGTCCCACATACCACAAGGAACGTTGATAATACAATCCTAATCCGAGGTCCACACTCGATCCATTCACATCGGTTGTAGAAAGAGCAGGATCATTCGGTTCATCCACATCGATCTTCGAACCTTCAAAACTTTCATTCAACATACCCAACAGAACTCCCAAGCCTAAGTTTCCCCCTAACATACGAGTTCTGATAGCATATTGAAGGGCTAATCGCTGATGGGTAAAAAGACCGATTTGGTCATTCAACAAGGAGACACCAACTCCTTGATATGTTTTCAAGGCATAGAAAGGCATATCACCTGCCAAATACAAAGTACGAGGATTATGCTCAAAGCCCGCCATATCCAAAGCGTAAGCAGCTGTAACATTCAGTTTAGCTTGCTTACCCACTGCCGCTGGATTAAAAGAGGGTTCCATGTCGAAATAATGACTAAAAGAAGGATCATACTGAGCTTTTGCCTCTATAACGCCCAATAACAAGATACATATTATAAGATTTCTTCCTAACACAATCAAATAACGTAGAAAAAAGCATTTTATTATATCTCATGACAAATAACTAAAATGAAAAAGGCCACCCTCTTAAGAGAGCAGCCCTATCATCGACATTTAGTATTCGTCGTCATTCCATAAGAAATCATCCTTAGAAGGATAATCTGGCCAAATGTCCTCGATGCTTTCGTAAACATCGCCTTCATCTTCTATCTCCTGCAAATTCTCTAGAACTTCCAGAGGTGCACCAGATCGAGTTGCATAGTCTATCAACTCTTCTTTTGTTGCAGGCCATGGTGCATCTTCTAGCTTTGAAGCTAATTCAAGTGTCCAATACATAG
>CAVKNU010000068.1:0-12910 GCA_963657465.1 Lachnospiraceae bacterium | reverse complement strand
TTGTTTTGTAGTTGCCATAATTTTACTTTTTTAAATTATTAGTTAATAAATTATTGATATTTCCTTGTTTGTTCTTTTGTTTTGTAGACCTTAGCTGTGTTATTGTCACTAAACTCAAGGTGGATTATATTAAAAATCCTTTGGCAAAGATAATAATTATTGAGTAACTATCAGCCTAATTAAGAAGTTTTAACGAGGTATAGGCTAAAAATAAACCAATATCTTGTTTTTTTCTTACAAAATTACCTTGCTTTGTGTGGCAAATGGGAATCTTTATTTTAATTTCCCCAATGCTTCCTTGATGCGACGGATAGCTTCTACGATGTTCTCATCGCTTGTAGCGTAGCTCATGCGGAAGCAATCTGGGTCACCGAATGCATCTCCGCCTACAGTAGCCACGTGTGCCTCTTCCAGGAGATACATGGCGAAGTCGGTAGAGTTATGGATGGTATACTTGTTGTAACTCTTGCCAAAGTAGCTGTTGCACTTTGGGAATAGGTAGAAAGCTCCCTGTGGCATGTTTACTTCCAAACCTGGTACTTCTTTAGCCAACTTCACGATAAGGTCGCGTCGACGCTCGAATGCCTGGCGCATTTCTTCTACGGCACTTTGGTCGAGCGTGTATGCTGCTTCGGCAGCCTTCTGGCTTATGGAGCAGGTGCCGCTTGTGTATTGGCCTTGCAACTTGTTACAGCCCTTGATAATCCATTCTGGACCTGCCAGGAAACCGATCCTCCAGCCTGTCATGGCGTATGCCTTGGATACACCATTGGCAATGATTACCTGCTCTTTTAAGCCTGGCTCCTGGGCGATGCTATGATGCTTGCCGATGTAGTTGATGTGCTCGTAGATTTCGTCAGCCAATACGAATACGTCAGGATGCTTTCTGAGAACATCTGCAAGTGACGCTAATTCTTCCTGAGAGTATACGCTGCCTGTAGGGTTGCTTGGAGAGCAAAGAATGAGCATCTTTGTCTTGTCTGTGATGGCATTCTCCAGTTGCTCTGCTGTCATCTTGAAGTCCTGGTCGAAGCCTGCATTTACGATGACAGGAACGCCACCTGCCAATTTTACCATTTGAGGGTAACTTACCCAGTATGGTGCTGGGATAATCACTTCGTCGCCAGGATTTACTAGGGCGAGGATGACATTGCAGATACCCTGTTTGCCACCTGTGCCCACAATTACCTCGTTGACGGTGTAGTCGAGATTGTTTTCATTCTTCAATTTGGCAACAATTGCTTTTCGCAAGTCAGGATAGCCTGGAACTGGTGAATAACGGGAAAAATTCTCGTCAATAGCTTTTTTGGCTGCCTCCTTGATGTTGTCTGGGGTGTTGAAGTCGGGTTCGCCTACGCTCATGTTGATTACATCAATGCCTTGAGCTTTCATTTCACTACTCTTCTGAGACATCGCCAGCGTTGCTGATGGTGCCAATCTGTTAAGTCGATCAGATAATTGTGCCATAATTTTTTTGTAATGTTCGTTATTCGTGTGCAAAATTAATCATTTTAATTCTTTTTCGGAAGGAATTTTGTCATTATTTCATGTTTTGTCACGGAATAATAACATTATTTGCCCTTTAACCTAGGTGTAAGGTGTGTCCCATGCGGTCGCGTTTGGTCTTGAGGTATCGCTCGTTGTATTTGTTGGGAGTCACCTCTATGGATACATTCTCCACGATTTCAAGTCCGTATGCCTCCAGGCCTACTCGCTTTACTGGGTTGTTGGTAAGCAGGCGCATCTTGTGTACGCCAAGGTGACGCAGCATTTGTGCCCCGCATCCGTAGTCTCGCTCGTCGGGTTTGAATCCGAGGTGTACATTGGCATCTACAGTGTCAAGACCCTCTTCTTGCAACTTGTAGGCAGCTATCTTGTTCATGAGCCCGATACCGCGACCTTCCTGTTGCATATAGATGATAACACCCTTGCCTGCTTGGTCTATCGTCTGCATAGCCTTGTGCAATTGTTGTCCGCAGTCGCATCGTTTGCTGCCAAGAATGTCGCCTGTAGCGCAAGATGAGTGTACTCGAACCAAGATAGGTTCGTCTTCCTTCCATTCACCCTTGATGAGTGCCATGTGCTCCAGTCCATTGCTTGCCTGGCGGAATGGTACAAGACGAAAGTGCCCATATTCGGTAGGCATGTCTACCTCTTCGCCCACTTCGATGAGCGATTCTTTTTGGAGGCGATACTCTATCATGTCCTTGATGGAGATTACTTTGATGTCCCATTCCTTGGACAGTTCCATGAGTTGAGGGAGGCGCGCCATAGTGCCATCCTCATTCATGATTTCCATGAGGGCACCGGCAGGGTAAAGACCAGCTAGCTTGCAGAGGTCGATAGCTGCTTCTGTGTGCCCGCTTCTTCTCAATACGCCATTGTCTTGTGCGTAGAGAGGATTGATATGTCCTGGACGTCCGAACGTCTGTGGGGTGGAGTTAGGGTCGGCGAGTGCCTTGATGGTCTCAGCTCGGTCATGGGCGGAAACTCCTGTGGTACACCCGTCCAACTTGTCTACGGTGATGGTAAAAGGTGTGCCGAGTACGGACGTGTTGTCTGCTACTTGATGAGGTAGGTCGAGCTCGTCGCATCTGCTCAGTGTAATTGGGGCACAGAGTACGCCTCTGGCATGTTTGAGCATGAAATTGACCTTTTCTGCATCTATCTTTTCTGCAGCAATGATGAGGTCTCCCTCGTTTTCGCGATCTTCGTCATCTACAACGATGACAAACTTTCCTTCTTTAAAATCTTTTACTGCATCCTCGATGCTATTGAGTTTGTAATCTGCCATATGTTTGATACTTTATGTTGTTTAGTTACATTTCTTTCATTTTTTCGATGATGCTCGTGTTGGTCTGTGTGATTATCTTTAGGTCTCGATAGAGGCGGAGACGGAATCTACACATTCTTAGGTAAAGCACGAAGCCTGCTGGCACGATGATGGCTGCAGTGATGTTGAGCCATTTGTGCTCAAATGGTCGGGTATGTGATTTGATAGACAATACAGGGTACTGGTTAAGAGCATGGATGATAATCTTGCTCTTGCTGTTGCTCAAGTCCTCGATGATGTTCTCCAATTCCCGGTTGATACGCTCGATTTCGTGGTCTGGTTGGTATTTGAAGAACACATTGATGATGTTTGGAAGTCGTTTCAGCTGATGTACCTTATTATATATATATATGTCTTTGTTGATTTGCGCCAATGTTTCTGCATCATGTGCGTAATTGGGATCTTCGATGATGACCTCCTTTCCGAAAATATGTCTTTTGATGCGAATGCCCAGTAACTTCATGAAGAAAGTTTTGTATAACTCCATGTTGAATACCGTAGAGTCGTTGGTCGCTTTGTAAGTGACAAAGATAGCTATTGGCGACAGTACAGCTGGTGCCAGTCCCTTGCCAAACCATATTGCCCACATTCCGTTTCTTGCCATCCTGTATCCTGTGTTGTCGAGTATGTAGAACACGATGAAAACAAATACAGAAATAACTACTGGAAAACCAAGTCCGCCTTTTCGGATGATGGCTCCTAATGGCGCTCCTATAAAGAAGAATATCAGGCAGGAGAGGGCAAGTGTGAACTTGTTGATGGCCTCTATCTCATGCTGGCGGATGGCGTAGTCGGCATCGTGCGTCATCATCGATTTGAAGTCGAGGTCGCTTAATGCTTGCTGTACCGTTGATTGGGCATGATTGACAGCCAATAGTTTCCTGTCGTTGGACAGTTTGCTGAAAAGTGTGTCTGTGTTTAGTGAATTACTTGACTTATAGCTCTTTGCTGAGTCATCTTTGTTGGCATAGGCCATCGAGTAGTATCTGATGTTTGCTTCTTTTAGATAACTTCTTCCGATAGAGTCGTAAGCTCCATTGATGGAATCTACGTCATGGAATATCTTGGAGAGACTTTTTGTTTTGGCACTTCCTGAGATGGCGGAGGCATCGGCAAGATTGAAGCCGCCGTCGAAGTCGAGTACGATTTTCTTGGATATGAAAGTCTCTCTACGGTAAGGTACTGCGGCGCTGTTGCCTAGTTCGCTGCTCTGCATGTTTTCAAACCATTCGCCGCTGTAGAGACTGAGCAAAAGATGCTTTTTTTCGGCGGTGCTTTGTAGCATACCCGAGTCGGCGAGGATAATGGCGGCATCCTCGTAACTGTTGGTCATACGGTATATCATGATACCATATAGTTTGCCGGTTTTAAGGTCTTTTTTCTGCACGTAGAGGTTGCAGTTTGGGATTCCATCGTAGAAGATGCCCTCTGGAATCTCCAGCTCGGGGCTCTTCTGCTTCATCGATAGCAACAGCTGGCCCATCTTTTGGTTGGAGTCTGGTCCAATTTTGTTCTGAAAATAGAACGATCCAAACATGATGATGACAGTGATGAAGATAAGCGATCGAAAAGCCTGCATCAGTGAGATGCCTGCGGCCTTGATGGCTGTCAGCTCAGAACTCTCGCCGAGGTTGCCGAATGTCATGAGCGAGGATAGAAGAATGGCTAGAGGTAATGCTTGTGGTACAAGCATTAGGCCCATGTACCAAAAGAATTGAGCCATTACGTCCATAGAAATTCCTTTTCCGATGAGGTCATCGATATAGCGCCACAAGAATTGCATCATCAGCACAAACTGGCAGATGAAGAATGTTCCCAGGAAAAGGAGACCAAATTGCTTGGCAATAAATATGTCTAATTTTTTAATTCTAAGCATTTCTATTTGTTGTCGTTCTTTGCCTTGTTCTTTGAAGTGTAGATAGGTGAGGCGACTATTACGGCTTGCAAAGGTAATATAAAAAATAAGAAATCCTTTGTTTTTTCGCTTTTTTAATATTAATAATAGGTGAAAATGGATGGGAGGCGGACTTGAATAGGGAAAAAAGAAAGTTTTTTGAAAAAATCTTCTCAAAAATTTGTTCAATTCAAATAAATGTATTACCTTTGCACTCGCAAATGAAAAAACAATTTGTTGGAACGGCGGGATAGCTCAGCTGGTTAGAGCGTCGGATTCATAATCCGGAGGTCGTGGGTTCGGGTCCCACCCCCGCTACAAAAATCGGGTATGATATTGAGAAATCGGTATCTTGCCCGATTTTGTTATTTTTACGGATTAACTGCAAAAGCGTGTGGATTAGGCATAGATACGCTTTCACGGGTAAAGCCAATTAGGGCGTAAATCCGTTCGCTCATCGGGAGTCGTTTCGTTTTCGTGCCTCCTACTTTACACCGCAGATGGTGGATGCGATTTTTTATTACATAGGCGAGCCCGGCGCATTGCCTGTATTCAAGCGGCATACCCCACTTTGAAAATTACTACGGCAGAAAAAACTTTTTTCCTCGGCAGGGAGAGCCGTCTCCCTGCCGTAGCAGTGTTATGTGGAAAGAAAAATGTTTACAGTATACCCTGCTCAAAGCATTTTGATTTTTGCATTGAGGGATTCTGCAGCAGCATTTGTGGAATGGTTAACAAAGAAATTCAAGATTTCACTAGTGTCTGCAAGTAACCTGTATTGTTCCATTGTTATATGCTTTTTTATCTGTTAAAACATAAAATGGAGACATTTTTTGCGATTGGCTTTCCACACGTTTTTGCAGGTGTCCTGCATTTTCCTAGAACTTCCCTAGTTGTGATAGCAGCACAAATCCCATTTTCTTTCATGTTTTCTTTCATATTTGAAACTTTTTTATTAACTTTGCTGCAAAATTACGAATAAAGTTTTGGGAATCCTAACGATGATTGGTGGATTCTCTTATGATAAATCAGTAGATAGTGATAGTTATAATGTAATGTTTAATAAGACTAATGTTAGTGTCTTTTTTGTGTTTAAAAAACGATAGAGATCATGAGAAATTTGACCAATGCCGAATTGGCGCAGATATTGGATAAAGATATTTTTCACAAGATTTCAGAGGCGGCGGATGCGTTGTCTGTGGAATGTTATGTGGTAGGTGGTTATGTGCGAGATCTTTTCCTCGAACGCCCTTCAAACGACATTGATGTCGTTGTCGTAGGTAGCGGCATCGAGGTGGCTTCTCACCTTAAGAAAATGTTGGGCAAGAAGGCACATCTTTCGGTTTTTCGCAACTTCGGTACTGCTCAAGTGAAGTACAAGGATACGGAGGTAGAATTTGTGGGTGCACGTAGGGAGAGCTACCAGCGTGACAGTCGCAAACCTATTGTGGAGGACGGCACCCTGGAGGATGACCAGAATCGCCGCGACTTTACCATCAATGCCATGGCGGTGTGCTTGAATCAAGACCGTTTCGGCGAACTCGTAGACCCTTTTGATGGTGTCTATGACTTGGAAGACGGCATCATCGCTACGCCGCTCGACCCTGATGTAACTTTCTCTGACGATCCTTTGCGTATGATGCGCTGTGTGCGCTTTGCCACTCAGCTCAACTTCCAGATAGAGGATGCCACCTACGAGGCCTTGTCGCGCAATGCTGACCGCCTGAAAATCATCAGCGGCGAGCGTATCTGCGACGAGATGAACAAGATTATGCTCTCCAAGCATCCCAGCACTGGTTTTTATTATCTCAAGGATACGGGACTGCTCGACCTCATCCTGCCCGAGCTGGTGGTAATGGACAAGGTGGAGACTCGCAATGGGCGTGCCCACAAGAACAACTACGACCACACGATGGAGGTGTTGGAGAATGTGTGCCGACATAGTGATAATCTATGGCTCCGCTGGGCTGCCCTCTTTCACGACATCGGCAAGCCGAAGAGCAAGCGATGGGATAATAATATCGGCTGGACATTCCATAGCCATAACATTATCGGAGCGAAGATGATTCCTGGTATTTTCCGTAGAATGAAACTCCCAATGGATGCCAAGATGAAATATGTGCAGAAACTTGTGGAACTCCATATGCGACCTATTGTGATAGCCGACGAGGAAGTAACTGATAGTGCTGTGCGTCGCCTTCTGAATGATGCAGGCGATGACATTAATGATCTTATGACGCTTTGTGAAGCAGACATTACGAGCAAGAATCACGTACGCAAGCAGCAGTTTCTCGATAATTTCCGCATGGTGAGGGAAAAATTGGCCGATTTGCAGGAACGTGACTACAAACGTCTTCTCCAGCCCTGCATCGACGGCAACGAGATTATGGAGTTGTTTCACCTCACGCCTTGTCGCGAGGTGGGAACGTTGAAGCAGACCCTCAAGGATGCTGTACTTGACAACCGGGTGCCCAACGAGCGAGAACCTCTTATGCAGCTGCTCCTGCAAAAGGCAGCAAGTATGGGTATTGGTGCTGAATAGCGGCAGACTACTTTCCTGTATTCATGCAGTAAGAAGCATAGTCTTCATGCAGCAAGAAGCCTTGTTTCATAATGTAAGAACCAGCCTTTTTACGGTTCACGGCAATTGTCATCCATGTTGTTGGCAATTGCCGTGAATGTTGTTGGCAGTTGCCGTAATGGTTGTTGGCAATTGTCAATCATTCCAAGAATCCGCTTTCTGTAACCATATTGACAGGCTTCTGTCACCTTTTATAGTGGCGTGCATTAATACGTAGGAACTGATACTATGCAGCATTCTCCAAGGTTTCTTAGTGTTTAATAATGCAAAGAAAACTTTATTAGTCGAATAATTTTTGTTAAAAATAGGAACAATACTTGACGATTTTCCCATATTATTAGTACTTTTGCAACGCCTCGGAAAACTTTAACGTTATTTGAGTTTTCGGGATGTATTGAGATGACAATAATTTAAATGGATTAATATATATAATAGGTATGAAAATTAAAAGCGTTTTGTTTGTTGCAGCTGTCATGGCTATCGCAACTTTGACATCATGTGGTGGAAGTAAGAAGGGCGGACTGCCCAACTTCGGCGACGATGAGTTTGCCGTGAGTACCATCGGTACTTCCAGCGCCGCATTGCAGACCACCTATCCTGCTACCATCAAAGGTATTCAGGACGTAGAGGTGCGTCCGAAGGTTTCTGGTTTTATCACGAAAGTGAATGTGCATGAGGGACAGACCGTGTCTGCCGGACAGGTTCTGTTCACTATCGACAGCGAGACTTATGCAGCAGCTGTTCGCTCTGCCGCTGCCGCTGTCAATACGGCGAAGGCTCAGATGAACACAGCCAAGTTGACCTATCAGAACAACAAGAAGTTGTACGATAGCAAGATTATCGGTGAATACGAGCTTTCCACAGCCGCCAACTCCCTGGCTACAGCACAGGCACAGGTGGCACAGGCTGAGGCTGCGTTGGCTTCTGCCAAGGAGCAGTTGGCTTGGTGCTCCGTGAAGAGTCCTGCTGCCGGTGTTATCGGTAGCCTTCCTTTCAAGGAGGGTGCCTTGGTGAGCGCATCGGGTCAGGCTTTGACCACGGTGTCTAATATCAGCACCATGGAGGTGTTCTTCTCTGTGTCTGAGACTCAGATTCTGAACATGACCAAGACCAATGGTAGTATGCAGGCAGCCATCTCAGCCTTCCCTGCCGTGAAGTTGCAACTTGCAGATGGTACTATCTATAACCATCCCGGTAAGGTGGTGAAAATGAGCGGTGTTATCGACTCGTCTACAGGTGCCATCTCTCTCATTGCCCACTTTGCTAACCCCGAGAAGTTGTTGAAGAGCGGTGGTGCAGGTCAGATTGTGATTCCCAACGACCAGAACGCAGCCATCGTGATTCCTCAGGAGGCTTGCTCTCAGGTGCAGGACAAGATCTTCGTTTATGTAGTAACCAAGGACAACAAGGTAAAATATTCTGAGATCAAGGTTAATCCACAGGATGACGGCAAGAACTACATCGTAACCTCTGGTCTGAATGTAGGCGACCGCATTGTAGTGAAGGGTATCACCAAGTTGACCGATGGTCAGCAGATCAAGCCTATCACCGTGGAGCGTTACAACCAGAAGATTGCCGAGGCTGCGGAACTTTCCAAGTCTCAGGACAACGCCCACGACTTCGCCACTACCATGAGCGGAAAGAAAGATAAGTAATAATAATTAATAATGTATAATTAATAATGTATAGCAGATGCCATCGCACAAGGGCATAAGCCTCATTATACATTGTTCATTATAAATTATAAATTAAAAAAGATTATGTCATTTACAAACTTCATAAAGCGCCCAGTGCTTTCGACGGTGGTCTCCATCTTCTTCGTGTTGCTGGGTCTCATCGGCTTGATATCGCTGCCTATTGAGCAGTATCCTAATATCGCGCCGCCAACCATCTCGGTGTCTACCACCTATACGGGTGCCGATGCCCAGACGGTGTTGAATTCAGTCATCGCTCCTTTGGAGGAGAGTATCAACGGTGTGGAGAACATGACCTACATGACTTCTTCGGCTTCCAATTCAGGTTACGCCAGCATCACCGTTTACTTCAAGCAGGGTTCTGATCCTGATATGGCTGCCGTGAACGTGCAGAACCGAGTGTCTCAGGCACAGGCCTTGCTGCCTGCCGAGGTTACCAAGGTGGGTGTTACCGTTACCAAGCGCCAGAGTTCTAACGTGATCATGTTTGCCCTGACCACCGACGATGGCCGTTACGATGACCAGTTTGTTACCAACTACGCCCTTATCAATGTCATTCCTCAGTTGAAGCGTATCAATGGTGTGGGTGATGTGCAGAGCCCTTCCACCCGTAACTACTCCATGCGTATCTGGCTGAAGCCAGAGAAGATGAAGGAGTACGGATTGATTCCTTCCGACATCTCGGGTGCCTTGGCTGAGCAGAACATCGAGGCTGCTCCAGGTAGCTTTGGTGAGAGCACAGATATGCAGTATGAATATACTCTCCGTTACAAGGGTCGTCTGAAGACTCCTGTCGAGTATGAGAATATCTTGATCAAGAGTGACGCTACCGGTCAGACCCTCCGTCTTGGCGATGTTGCGAAGGTAGAGTTGGGCGGTTTGCAGTACAACGTCAACTTGCTCAATGACGGTCAGCCTGCCGTGATGGGTATGGTGCAGCAGATAGCAGGCTCCAATGCTACCCAGATTGCCAGCGATGTGAAGCAGCAGTTGAAGGAACTGGAGAAAAACTATCCTCCAGGTTTGAAGAACGTCATCCTGATGGATATTACAGAGTTCCTCTTCGCCTCTATCGAGGAGGTAATCTTCACCTTGGTCATCACCTTGGTGCTGGTGTTCATCGTGGTGTACATCTTCTTGCAGGACTTCCGTTCTACGTTGATTCCTATGATTGCCGTTCCGGTGGCTTTGATTGGTGCATTCTTCTTCCTTTGGGTGTTCGGATTCTCCATCAACTTGCTGTCACTGTCCGCCCTTCTGTTGGCTATCGCCATTGTGGTGGATGACGCCATCGTGGTGGTGGAGGCTGTCCACGCCAAACTTGACCAGGGCTACAAGAGTGCGCTTACCGCGTCTATCGATGCGATGAACGAAATCTCCAGTGCCATCATCTCCATCACGCTGGTAATGGCTGCCGTGTTCGTTCCAGTATCGTTCATCGGTGGTACGTCAGGTTACTTCTACCGTGAGTTCGGTGTGACCATGGCCGTATCTATCGTCATCTCCGCTGTCAACGCGTTGACCTTGTCTCCTGCCCTTTGTGCGATGCTCTTGAAGCCACACGAGGAGGGACACGAGAAGAAGATGTCTTTCGTGGACCGTTTCCACGCAGGCTTCAACTATCAGTTTGACAAGATTACCAATAAGTATAAGAAGGGCGTCCAGTGGGTTATCGGTCATGGCGTTATCGCCGGTGCTTTGGTAGCCGCAAGTATCGTGGGCTTGGTAGCCTTGATGGGTACCACCAAGACGGGTCTTGTGCCGGATGAGGATACCGGTACCCTGTTCGCTTGTATCTCTACAGCCCCAGGTACCTCTCAGGAGCGTACCGCTGAGATAGTGAAGCAGGTGGACAAGATGCTTGCCAACAACCCTGCCGTAGCTACACGTAATGCCATCATGGGTTATAGCTTCATCGGTGGTGCCGGTTCCAACCAGGGTACTGTCATCATCAAGTTGAAACCTTTCGAGGAGCGTCCTGGAGGTATCATTCACCGCATCAAGATGGCTTGTACGGGTGGCGGTATTGAGGCGCTGTTCGTCAACCCGATGGAGTACACCTCTGTGTTGGGTATGATCTACAAGCAGACAGCTACCATCAAGGATGCCCAGATTCTCGCCTTCGCTCCACCTATGATCTCCGGTTTCTCCGTGCAGAATGGTATTACCATGACCATGCAGGACAAGACGGGTGGTGACTTGAACAAGTTCTATGAAAATGTGAAGAAGTTCTTGGCTGAGTTGAACAAGCGTCCTGAGATTCAGACCGCCCAGACACAGTACAATCCTAACTATCCCCAGTATATGGTGGATGTGGATGTTGCCAAGACCAAGCAGGCTGGTATCTCTCCATCTTCAGTGCTCACTGTGATGCAGGGTTATCTCGGAGGTCTTTACTCCTCCAACTTCAACAGCTATGGTAAGCTCTACCGTGTGATGATCCAGGCTGGTCCTGAGAGCCGTATGCGCCCCGACGACTTGAGCAAGATCTATGTACG
This sequence comes from Lachnospiraceae bacterium, assembly GCA_963657465.1. Lineage (GTDB taxonomy): Bacteria > Bacteroidota > Bacteroidia > Bacteroidales > Bacteroidaceae > Prevotella. The sequence goes on along the minus strand of CAVKNU010000068.1, from coordinate 1,410 downwards.
TTGTGGCGACGGCACCATGAGTCCTGTGAGCGAGTTTGTGAACTTGCGTAAGATATACGGTCCTTCCAACATCTCCCGTTTCAACCTGTTTACCTCTATGGATGTGTCTGTCACACCTAACACTGGTTACTCTACGGGTGAGGGTATGAAGGCGATTGCCGAGGTGGCCAAGGAGACCTTGCCTGACGGCTATGGCTACGAGTACTCTGGTTTGACCCGTTCGGAGGCTGAGTCCAGCAACTCTACGGGTATCATCTTCGCACTCTGTATCGTATTCGTTTACTTGATCCTGAGTGCCCAGTACGAGAGCTACATCTTGCCATTGTCTGTGGTGTTGTCCATTCCGTTCGGTTTGGCTGGTGCATTCATCTTCACCAACCTGTTCGGACACTCCAACGACATCTACATGCAGATTTCGCTCATTATGTTGATTGGTCTGTTGGCCAAGAACGCCATCTTGATTGTGCAGTTCGCCCTGGAGCGTCGCCGCACGGGTATGGCGATCAAGTATTCGGCCATCTTGGGTGCCGGAGCCCGTCTCCGTCCTATCTTGATGACCTCCCTCGCCATGATTATCGGTCTGTTGCCTTTGATGTTCGCCTCTGGTGTGGGCAAGAACGGTAACCAGACCTTGGGTGCTGCCGCCGTGGGTGGTATGTTGATCGGTACACTCTGCCAGCTCTTCGTGGTTCCTGCCCTGTTCGCCGTGTTCCAGTGGTTACAGGAGAAGTTGACCCCATTGAAGTTCGAGGACGAACTCAATGATGAGGCTGTTGCCGAGTTGGAGCAGTACACTAGTGCCGCCCAGCGCAAACATAACAAATAATATCGTAGCAATGAAAAAGAATATCAATATCATCATATTGGGTCTCGCAGCACTCTCCCTGAGCAGCTGCAAGACTCTCTACGGAAAGTACGAGCGTCCTGACGTGAACACCAAGGGCTTGGTGCGCGACGTGAAGTCTGCCACAGACACCCTGGCAGTGAGCGACACCACCACCTTCGCCAACATCCCTTGGCGCAGCATCTTCACCGATCCGCAGTTGCAGGGACTCATCGAGAAGGGCTTGGCGAACAACGTCAACCTGCTCAACGCAGCCCTCAACGTACATATGGCAGAGGAGCAGCTGAAGTGCGCCAAGTTGGCATTCATCCCTTCGCTCGCCTTCTCTCCCCAGGGAACCTTGACCTCCTTCGACGGTGCCAAGACCACGAAGTCTTACACACTCCCCGTGAGTGCTAGTTGGACGGTAGACCTCTTCGGCAACCTCCTCTCTCAGAAACGTGGTGCCCAGATGGCACTGCTCCAGTTGCAGGACTACCAGGTGTCGGTACAGACCAACCTCATCGCCAGCATCGCCAATATGTACTACACCTTGTTGATGCTCGACAAGCAGGTGGAGCTGGTGG
>CAVKNU010000067.1:11438-12910 GCA_963657465.1 Lachnospiraceae bacterium | reverse complement strand
ATTTCTCTCCATACTCTTACACCATTCTGAGAATACCAGTAACGCCTAAGCCGTAAGGATTGGTGTTGGATTGATATAGGAAAATTAGTATTTGAATAATAAAAAAGATAAAATATGAATCAGAAAGTTTTATGCATGATTCTGACAGCTTGTTTGCTTCTTGGCAATGCTTCTGATGGTTTTGCAAAGAATAAGAAGAAAGTGGAAGACCCTGAGATAACCAAGCTCAAGGGAAAGATAGAGAACGTGATGCAGAAGGTGGATGCACAGCCTGATTGGCTCTACTCTCGCCTACAGATGTATTGGAAAACGCAAGCCACAGACATCTATTTCAATGGCGAGTCGTTCGACCACCCTGGTGGTGAGCGTGCGCCAGAGCCTACCGTCAAGATCAATGGCAATCGCAGTGTGGCGTCGCTATACAATCGTCCGAAGCTCGAAGACATCGTGCCTTACGATGATGATGAGCAAGGCAATGTTACCTATATCAGCCGTTCTACAGGCAAGATGGAGAAAACTTCACCAGCCAAGACTGGCTGCAATATTGCTGGCGTAAACCGTCAGATTATGACCATCGCTCGTGATGCTGCTCGTATCTATGCTACCACTGGCGATATGCGCTATGGAAAGATGGCGGCTAAGGTGTTCGATGTCTATATGAAGGGTATCGCTTACCGCAATGTGCCTATCGACCTCAACCATGGTCATCAGCAAACCTTGATTGGTATGACAACCTTCGAGGTAATTCACGAAGATGTCATCAATGAGTTGACTCAGATGTATCCTCTCATCAAGAATCTTGTGAAAGATGACCAAGCCATCATCGAAACTGGTTTCAAGAAGTGGGCGGAGAACATCATCGCCAATGGTGTGCCTCACAACAACTGGGACTTGTTCCAAGCAGAATTCATCGTCAAGATAGCCTTGGTGTTGCAAGACAACCAGGCTTACGTCGATGGCAAGGGCAAGCAATATTACTTGGATTACATCGTAAACCAAAATAGCATCCGCCAGTGGAGCATGAACAAGCTCATCGACTTCGGCTTCGACAAGAACGCCAAGACTTGGTATGAGTCACCGGGATATAGTACAACGGTATTAGGTAGTATCAGTGCTTTTGCTGATATGTTGGATGAGAAGACTGGCATCGACCTCTTCAGTAAGCGTCCTATTTTGAAGGATGCTTATAAGACAGCCGCAGAATATCTCTTCCCTAATCGTATGATTGCTGGTTTTGGTGATACTCACCCTAACTATTTAAATGTGAGTGGTGTCAATAGAATAATATCCTACGCTCAGCGCCATAAGAATAAGGCACTCATCTCTGAGATGAATCTCTTCAAGAATGCCGTTGCTGCGGATGCCCCTGTGACTGATATTGAGAAATATACAAGTAGTATATTCTATGCGCCTAATGTCTCTTGGATTGCCATGCGTACAGGTATGGATAAGCAGCACGACTTGATGGCTTC
>CAVKNU010000067.1:0-11134 GCA_963657465.1 Lachnospiraceae bacterium | reverse complement strand
GTTAGCTTCATCGAGCCAGAGACACAATCTGAGCAGCAACGTACTACCGCAGTGGTAAAAACTTCAGATAAGGGCGGTTACTACATCGACGTATTCCGCAGCAAGCGAAAAGACGGTAACGACAAGACCCACGATTACTTCTACCACAATCTCGGTCAGAAGATGCAGGTCGTTGATGCCGCATCAGAAAAGCCTCTTCAGATGCAACCTACCGAGGAGCTAGCCTTCGCAGGTGGTCATCTCTATGCTTACTCCTATATATATAATAAGGTGAGTGCAGAGATGCAAGGTGCAGTGAAGACCCAGTTTGTTACCAAGATAGAGGATGAGAAGGTGTCAGAGGCGATGGACGGTCAGCATGAGATTACGATGACGATGTGGATGAAGGCGGATGAGAACCGCACCATCTTCCAGGCTCTCTCTCCTGCCAACCTCGAATATGAGCGTATGCCAAACCAGCCATACAAGGTCATCGACCAGCCTGTCCTCACCTTTGTGGCTCGTCAGAAAGGCGAGGCGTGGAGTCATCCATTCGTCTGTGTGTATGAGCCAAGTTCTGATACCGAGCCAGGCGACATTGCATCGGTCGATTACTTTACGCCAAGCGAAAAGGATGCCGTTGGCATCATCGTCAAGCTGAAGGATGGAACAGAGCAAAGGTTTGTTTGCTTGGAGAATGGTAAGATAGAAAAGAAAGATTAAGCATAGAAAGTTTGTTGCACCGCAATAATGGCAAATATAGTCGTTATTGCGGTGTTTTTTGAAAATAACCTTAAAGAAAGTGTTGATATTCAGATAAAAGTATTATCTTTGCGCTACAATAAAAACTCATCGCTATGGAAGAGATTAGAAAATATCCTGTAGGCATACAGACCTTCGCTGATGTTAGAGAGGGCAACTATGTGTATGTAGATAAAACAAAGTACATTGTGGAATTCTTGCGCAATGGCTCTAAATATGTGTTTCTGAGTCGTCCTCGACGATTCGGCAAGTCTCTTTTTGTCTCTACGCTCCAGGCTTACTATGAGGGGAAAAAGAAACTTTTCGATGGCTTGGCATTGGGCGAGTACGAGAAGGATTGGGTGAAACATCCTGTCTTTCATTTCGATATGAGTATTGCCAAGCATCAAGATCCCAAGGAATTGGAAGAAGAGCTTGGCTATATGCTTACGGAATATGAGAGAATCTATGGACGTGATGAAGAGGCGGTAAGACCTAACCAACGATTGATGGCTCTGGTGAAACGTGCCTACCAGCAAACAGGGCAAAAGGCTGTTGTGCTGATAGACGAGTATGATGCCCCTTTGCTGGATGTAGTGCATGAGAAGGACAATCTGAAAGCTCTTCGTTTGGTGATGAAGAACTTTTATAGCCCTCTTAAGTATCTTGACCCATGGTTGCAGTTTACTTTCATTACAGGTATCACCAAGTTCTCTCAACTGAGCATCTTTAGTGAGATTAACAACTTGGACAATATCAGTATGTTCGACCAGTATTCTGCCATCTGCGGTATCAGCAAGACAGAGTTGCTGAACGATATGAAACCAGATGTGGAATTGCTTGCCAAGGCGAATGGAAAGACATTTGACGAGATGGTTGCTGAGTTGAAGGCTTATTATGATGGTTATCATTTTAGCAAGAATTCTGAGGATATCTTTAATCCTTTTAGCTTGGTCAAGGCTTTGAGAAGTCAGGATATTTCTGCATATTGGTTTAGCTCTGGCACTCCAAGTTACCTTATCAAGACCTTGCAGAAGTTCCATGTCGGGGTGATGGATATTGAGCAGAAGTCTGTCGGTGTGGATGACTTTGATGTGTCGCCAGAACAGATGACCTCGGCTCTCCCATTGCTTTATCAGAGTGGTTATCTCACTATCAAGAAGTTTAACCCGATATTCCAGAGCTATCAGTTGGATTACCCTAACAAGGAAGTTCGCATCGGGATGATGAGGTCATTAGCTCCTAACTATCTGTCTCCAATCCAATTGGACAACAATAGTTTCATCTTCGACTTCTTAGAGCAACTCTATGATGGCAATATGGACGGCGCATTGCAGAAGATGCAAGCCTATCTCGCCAGCATCTCCAATCGCTTAGCCAACAAGAATGAGAAGGATTTCCAGACGGTCTTCTATCTCATCTTCAACCTGATGGGTGCCTATATCTTGGTGGAGGAGGATAGTGCCATTGGTAGGGCTGATGCAGTGCTGCACATGCCAGATACCACCTATGTGATGGAATTGAAGTTTGATAAGTCGGCAGAGGAGGCATTGCAGCAGATAGATGACAAAGGTTATCTCCTGCCATATTCCGCTGATGGCAAGCGATTGGTTAAGGTTGGTGTTAACTATGATAGTGGGAAGAGAACCATCGGCGATTGGATAATAAAGGAATAATGTTTTGTGTTAGCAAATAAGGGTGGCTGACGACCGTCAGCCAATCAGCTCACGTCCGTAGCTCGTTCGTCCCACGACCGTGGAACGGTTAGCTGACGGTCGTGAGACGTCCCGAAGAAAGCCTTTCTCATCCCTTCATGAAGTGCTTCTTCCCCCTCTATAGATGTGCTTTTATCCCCCTTATGGATGTGCTACGTGAGGGTGGATGAATAAGGAAACTGCCTAAGGGAGGAATTGCTGGAAGACCGCACACCGCACGGATATAAGGGAAGTTGTTGATACACAAAGGTTTGCTGCGTGCGGTGCGTCGAAAAGACTGCACAGACACCGCACGCAAACAGCACTCACTAGAGGATGAGTTCCAACATGTAGTACCTGAGTGTGGTTACACGTGCGGTCTTCGTGCTGTGGTAAAGCCTGACAGCACTCTGCAAATAACTCACACTTAGTAAGTTGCGCTATATCCGTGCGGTGTGCGGTCAAAAGTCACAATGCGCCCTCTCTGTATTTTCCCAGCCGTAGTCTCGGAGACTGTCTGCCGAGGGCAGTTAGACTGTCCAAGGTTGATAGGCAAACTGTCTCCCTTGGACAGTCTCTGCTACTTAGTTAATCTGACTTTCCGTATTGCACGATTATGTTTTTATAGGGTATCTTGCAAATAGTGTGTTGAGAACTATTCGTTTCCTCCTAATTCGATGATGCTATTGATAAACTCGCTGACGGTAACAGCCCCCTTTATAGGCTTTTCTTCGAATACCATATAGTAGAAGAATTTATCACCAGCCAACATTGACCAAGTATCTCCACAAGTAACCTTGTTTTGGCTATCTGTTCCGTCCAAATGTTTGCCTTTAGTCTCTAGCATAACAGTAATCCCATTGTTGAGGACAATGATAAAGTCTGGATAGGCATTGATAAAGCCATTGATGCAGAATCCTTTGCCTCTTTCTTGGTTTCTGTGCCAGCACTTAACGCAGTCTAGGCTAATGACTTGCTCGATGACAGTTCGCTCAAAATCATTGAAGCCTTCTTCCTCTTCATATAGTTTTTTGTCGATGGCTGGTGCCTTATCCTTTGTCAAGGTAATCTCAGCAGGAAAATTTTCCGTAGGTAGCAGTACAATCTGGTTAGAACGAATCTTACTCTCAAACTGCTTCTTGGCGAATGCCGTCTTTAGTTGTTTTATCTTGGTCTTGAAGGCTTGGGTTACTTCACTTAGATTCCTGCCCATATTGCGCAGTTGTGACAAATCTTGATTGCGTAGTACACCTGTAATGTATGTATGCAATTCGCCTTCAGAGATACTGTTGTCCTGCGTGATAGAATTCCTAATTGACTTTGATAGCTGGGTGATGATGCTGTCCTTGTCCTTGAAATTCTCATAGAAGTTGCCTAGCTCCATGGCTTCTTTCTCCTTCACATTAAAGGCAATGATGCTGTTCTCGTCGTGCTTGTCGATGTCTATCTTCTTGATGTTCGTTGTGTTATAGGTGAACTCAATATGCTTGTCCTCGTTGGATAAGTTAAAATTTTCTAGCAATGCCTCTTGTGTAACAAGTACTTTGTTGGAGGTGTTTCCAAAGAATCCATTGTCTATATTTGTCTTGATATAGAATTGTGGCATCTTGATGTTGGCAACGAACTCTTTGAGGTGGGTTCGGATAGGGTAGGTGATAACTTTTTGCATAATCTCTTCGCTAGTATAATCTTCTTTATCCTTGATTTGCTGCTCGTATTCTTGGCTCATCTTTTCTGCTTCCTTCATCAGGGCAGATGTTGAGGCTTGAATGCTTGTGTCTTCTGCCTGTTCTTGTGATGTCGGAACAAAGATGTCTTCTGGTTTGAAGTCCCAGTCTGCGCTTGGTTCTGCTTCTGGTTCACAAACCTTGCTTAGTTCCAATACTTTTTCGTCTATGAAGTTGATCTTTGGTTCTACAGGTGTATCCGTTTGCTTTGTTGTGTCGTTTGCGATATAATCATGACGGCTATATCCAGACATACGCAGACTTTCCACAACGTGGTCGATGGTCTTGTTGAAATTGGCAGAGGAGGTGAGCACATACGACATGTTTAGCAAGGCATTGCCATGCTGTCTTGTATAGGGCTGTCGGAGAATGCGCCCTAAAATCTGCTCCACGTCTATTTGTGAAGAGCGGTTGGCTGTGGAAGCTAATATGTAGGCGAAAGGACAATCCCATCCCTCTTTGAGTGCATTGATGGTGATGATGTATCTCACAGGACAGTTGCGGCTCATCAAGTCCACGTTTGTCAATTCATTGAGATTGGCAGTCTTTATCTTGATTTCTTCCTCGGGAATACCAGCTTGTACCAAGTAATTCTTGATAGTGATGAAGGTTACATTGTCTTCGTCGTTTTTGGGTTGCGCCTGGAAGAGAACAATAGGGCGAATATAATCGCCACCGCTCATCTCTTCTTCCTTGGCTTTGTTTTCCAAGTTGTTGCGCAAGGAAATAGCACAGTTGATGACATCCTTATGCGTTTGGTAATTGCTGACCATGACAGGTAATTTTACCATGTTCTCTCGCTTCAAACTTGCAGGACTTACAAAACTGATGATGTTACTCTTCTTGCGAGGGGTTGCTGTAAGATTAAGTATAAAGCAGGGGTTGATGTTGGCAAGTGTCTCGATGCGCAAGTCTCCCTCGAAGTTATGACTTTCGTCGATAATCATGACAGGGTTGAGATGGGAGAGTACTTGTATCAAAGAACTCTCGTCTGCACCATCTATTCTCTTGTCGTCAGGGGCGTAGGTCTTGACAAATTCCATGAGGTTCTCATTCTCACTATACACCAAACGCTTGTCGGTTGCTTTGGCGGCAAACGACTGGATGCTCAAAACAAAGATGCTCAGTTGTTCCTTCACGATGACAGGATTGAAACTTTGACCACCAAGCAGTGCTTGCTTATCGTAAACCTCCACTCGTCCATTAAACAAGGTGTCAATCTTCTGTCGATAAGGATGCTGAGGGTCTTTGAGATTCTTGTAGGTCTGCTTCAATATGGTGTCGGAAGGCACAAACCATGCTACAGCTTTGGTCTTGTTCTGAGGCATGGCATCGAATATGGTACGCATGGCATTGCAAGCGATAAAGGTCTTACCGCCTGCTGTAGGTACTTTCACCGTTACATTAGGAATGCCATTCATGGAGTCGCAGTAGGGATGAAATATCTCTTCGCTAGAATGAAGGTCTATGCCTTGCGTTTTCTTCCAATAGGTAGAGAAGGCCTTGCTGGCATTCCTTTCTTCCTTTAATGTCTTTATGTATTCCGCAAGATTGTAGAGTACTTCTTGCTGATAGTTCTTTAGTTCCATAACCTAAAACCTTTTGATGTCACGTGGTATCTTCTTAAACTTGATGTGATGCTCTGCCATAAATTGTTCGTCGAGCAAGCAACGGTCGGCATAGATGATGTATGCTTCGTGTTGCTGTCTCACAATCTGGTTGAGTGTATCCATGTTGAGAGTGGTTGCTTCGTCAGCCTTGTAATAGAAGTAATAGCCAGTTCGGTTGTATTCATCGAGCAAGTATTCTTCTTTCTTGTCTCGTTGGCGTAAGAGTGGTTGCTTGGTCTCGGCATAATAGATGTATTCTCTAATCTTGTCGATACCAACCTCTTCGTTTAGGTTGCCGTCTTCTTTGAAGAGTGGGGTGCCTAATTCATAATAGTCAAATGCACCGCCCAAACCTTCCATTCTCTCGTCATACACTTTCGTGCCGATAACTTTCAGACAGTTGTCTGCTATCTTTGGCTTACTAATCTTATCGTATTCGTTAGCCTTTTCCTTTGAGATGGCTTCTGCTTCCTTCAGAAACTCCTCGGCTTTGAGGATGTTCTTGGCATTTAGCTTCTTGGAATAAAGCTCTTCCTCCTTCTTGCCTTTGAAGGGATAGCCTGAGATGGCACGGCGCATACGTTCTGCCGCAACAGTCTCAGCGTAGTCCATGATGTCTATCATGATAAACTTTCGATGGCTTGCAGACTTTCTGTTTAGCTCCAAAATAGAATGTCCTGTAGAACCGCTACCCATGAAACAGTCTAGGATGATATCGTTATCTTTTGTGCAATGTGACAGTAAGTATTCGATAATGCCTAACGGCTTTACAGTGTCAAATCCATGATGCAAACCAAGAATTTCATTAAGTAGTTTTTTACCACCTTCAGCAGTGCCACTAATGTTCTGAGGAACAAAACAATAGAAAGGAGCGGTTTCCTCTTTTTCTTCATTTTTGTAATATTTAAGCATAGGCTCTCCTGTCTCAAAGGTTATACGGTTGTTTTCGTATAACTCTTTGATCGTTTTTTCTCCTGCTTGCCATCGTTTCTCTATAGGTGGTGTGTAGTCTCCAATCGAAAAACGCATAGTTTCTCTTTGACTTTCTCCTCTGTTTGATTTTAATATAGTTTGGAGTCTGTACTCACCGTCTTTATCCGTATGTGGGTAATTTCGTGCTCTTCCAGAGCTAACAATGTTGTATGATACTTTTTCTCTGTTATGGTATTCTATAATATATTCCGCGTCATTTTGAGGCTTAAATTTTGCTTCTCCTGTATTTGAAGGTTTTGAGCGGCTTTTCCAAACAAAAATTGCCTGTTGATTGTAGGTTCCAAATATTTCGTTCATTAATTGGAGAAGGTTAGTGAGTTCGTCATCACCAATAGATATAAAGATGACGCCATCTTCGCTCAATAGCTTCTTCATCAAAACAAGGCGAGGATACATCATGCAGAGCCATTTGTCGTGTCGACTGAGGTCTTCACCTTCTTTACCAACGACTTCGCCCAACCATTTTTTGATGTGTGGGTCGTTTACATTATCATTATAGACCCAGTTCTCATTACCAGTATTGTATGGTGGGTCGATGTAAATACATTTGATTCTTCCCTCATACATAGGCATAAGGGATTTGAGTGCCAACAAGTTGTCGCCATGGATAATCATGTTGCCACTATTCGTTGGTTCTTTTGTCTGTCCTTTTTCGGCAGAGTAACCGTATTGGTGTTCCAATACATGGAAGGGCACATCGTTATGATGCCCCACCACTTTATCTTTTCCAATCCAATTAAGTGTAGGCATTATGAGCTATAGCTAATGGGAGCGTAGAACTATCTTATCAGAGAAAACGGGCTATAACTCGAAATGCCTGGGGATGGAGCATAAAAGAAGCGCAGGCTTCCCTTATCTACATCCTTAGGCATTTGGCGTGGCCCGTTAAACCGAGATAAGTTCCGCCCACGCTATAGCATGGGCGCTTACGAACTTATTCTACTCAGTTTAACATCTTATCTATCGCCAAATTTCAAGGATGTTCCGAATAAATAGTAAACGCGTAATTATTATTACTTCAATATGTTATGTCAATATAATGTTTGTTCTGTCTGTTTCTTATTCTCTTGTTTTTAATTGTTATACATTAATAAAATGTTCAATAGCACATAGGCAACTTATGCCAATGCTGCCACTTCTCTATTGAGTGCTTGCTTGATAAAAGCATTGATGGAAACTCCAGCCTTATTTGCCAAAACTGCAATTTGTCGATGAATATCAGGGGAAATTCTGATGTTAAGAGTTCCACTATAACTCTTGTGAGGTACAATGCCCTCTTCCTTACAATAGGCTAAGTAGTCTTCAACTGCCTCATGAAAAGCTGATTTCAGCTCATCGACACTTGAACCTTCGAAGTTTACAAGTCCGTCAATGCCTTCTATCTTTCCAAAAAAGACATTGTCTTCCTCGCTAAAGTCCACCGAACCAATGAATCCTTTATATTTTAATGTATTCATAAAGCTAGTTATTATTTAATGAGTCCTAATTCTTTAAGATAGCTATAAACTTGTTTCAAGGCATAGCCTTTCACAATGTTTCCTGGATGTGGCTTGTGAAGCCCTCTGCAAAGTTACAAACTTTTTTCGGAACTCTTGCACTTATAAGGAAAATATTTGTGGCGAGTGTGCGTTTTATGTAAGAAAGAGGGAGGGAAACTAAGTAAAAAGGAATAGGAGTGCGTATTATTAGTAAAAACAACTTGATAAAAACAACTTGTATTTATGAAGAAGAAATTTATAGGGAAGAGATGGGACATCGTTTGCTCCATGCTGATTTGGTTTAGTTTTGTTGCTCATGCTGTAGGTGTGGGGGGCAGTGGTATGTTTCAATGGTCTGTGGAACTGAGAAGATACATTTCTACAGAGACAGGGAAGGCTCCAAGAACCAATCTCTGTGGTTATGGTGCAGCCAATGTGGAGTGGGGACGCAATCGCAACATCGACGGTATCCCAGGATTGATGGTAGAGGGAGAGTATGAATGGTGGGAGGCTCGTGTGAATCCTGCCCTCGCTTTCCGAATGATGTACCCTGAGAGTCGCATCTCCTTCCTTTGTGATACAGGTCGTGGACATTTGGTGATGCAGAATATAAGGGAGCAGTCCAACCATTGTGTATCGAATTACCAAAGGATATTTATACTAAAATACGTTGACATTTAGTCGCTACTACCGATGGGGCTTGATCGCTATAGCGATAAGGCTTGATCCCTAGTAGCGATGGAGCTTAATCGCTATAGCGACGAAACTCAGTCGCTAGTAGAACTGATTTTATAGATAATTAATAGCAGTATGAAAAAGATATTAGCAAGTAAGAGTGTAATGCTCTTAGTATTCTCGTTGCTGAGCATGATGTCGTATGCTCAGCAAGTTTTGCAATCGCCTGATGGCAAGTACAACTTTGTCTTCGAACAGAAGGACGGCAAGTTGACCTACCACCTCGACTATGCAGGCAAGCAAGTCGTTGAAGAAGGTGAACTAGGTGTGAATATTGACAACCATTTGGTGGAATCGGCAATGGGTATTCCTGTTGATGCGAGTTCGGTGTGGACTTCAGGCATGGTGTTGAAGAGTGTAGATAGGCATTCGGAAGATAATAGTTGGAAACCTGTCTATGGCGAATATGCTCAGATTCGTGACCACTATAATGAGATGACACTTCATTTCGTGAAGGGAGCACAAGAAAAGATTGATGCAGCCAATTCCTATAACAAACGCCAACAGTATCTCTTCGATATTATCGTTCGTGCTTATGATGAGGGTGTTGCCATCCGTTACCATTTCCCAGAGGCAACCAATGGCTTATTCCTCCATATCACCGAAGACTTGACTTCCTTTAAGTTTGCCCCTGGTGCAGAGGCTTATCATTTTGCTTGGGCACAGGCTCAATCTACTAAGGTGAAACTCTTGAAGTCAGAAAAGGTTTGGAAGGATGAGGCTGAGCGCCCTCTCACCATGCATTTGTCGAATGGACTTTATACTGCTATCGGTGAGGCTGCTTTGTCTGATTTCTCAAGAGGTAAACTCAAATTGAAGGCAGACAATGAGTTGCAGATGTCTATGTTTGATACTGCCGATGTCATCACCGCCTATGATATGCCTTGGCGTTATATTATGGTAGGCGAGAAAGCTGTCGATTTGATTAACAACAAACAGATGGTGCTCAATCTCAATGCACCATGTCAGATAACTGATGCCAAGGAATGGATACGTCCAGGTAAGACTTTCCGTGTTTGTCGTTTGGATATGAAGACAGCTTTGCAGGCTGTAGATTTCTGTGTAGATAGAGGCATGCAATATATAGAATTGGATGCGGGTTGGTATGGACCAGAGATGAAGATGAGTTCTTCGGCATTGACTGTGGCTGAGAATCGTGACTTCGATATGCCAAAACTTTGCCAATATGCCAAGAGCAAGGGCATTGGCGTATGGGTGTATGTCAACCAAAGAGCTTTGTATCAAGAGCTTGACCAGATTCTACCACTTTATGAGAAGTGGGGCATCAGCGGTATCAAGTTTGGTTTCGTGCAGATAGGTTCACAAAAATGGACAACATGGCTTCATGAGGCAGTGAAGAAATGTGCCGACCATCATATCCTTGTCGATATCCATGATGAGTATCGTCCTACGGGTTGGAGTCGCACTTATCCTAATCTCATGACCCAAGAGGGTATTGGTGGTAATGAGGAAATGCCAGAGGCTGAGCACAATGTCATTCTACCTTTCACTCGCTTCCTTTGTGGTCCTGCAGATTACACACCTTGTTATTTCAACAATCGTGTGAAGAATACCAAGGCTCATCAGTTGGCAATGCCTGTGGTATATTACAGTCCTATCACCTTCCTCTTCTGGTATGATTTGCCAGACGTGTATAAAGGCGAGAAGGAGCTTGACTTCTGGAAGCATTGTCCTACCGTGTGGGATGAGAGCAAGGCTTTGGAAGGTGAGATAGGCGAGTATATCATTCAGGCTCGTCGCTCAGGCAATGATTGGTTTGTTGGTGCTATGAACGGTATGACAGCTCGTGACATCACAGTCAATACCGCCGATTTCTTGCAGAAAGGCAAAAAGTATCGCGTGGAGATATACAATGACAATCCTGCCTTGAAGACTCGTACGAACGTGGCTTCTACGGTGATGACAGTGAAAGCAGGCAAGGCAATCAAATTACACTTACAGGCATCGGGTGGTGCAGCCTTGCGCTTTGTACCTATGAAATAAATATTATAGTAAATAACAGGTGGCATTGGGACGATGTCACCTGTTATAAGTTTTTAAAAGAGGTTAATAATAAGCCTACCTATAGAAAAACATTCAGCTTTTTAACATTTAACACTTAAAAAACACATTCTTTCAGAATTATTTGTTACCTTTGCAGTCGCTTAGAAGCATTT
>CAVKNU010000066.1:0-12923 GCA_963657465.1 Lachnospiraceae bacterium | reverse complement strand
TACCGCTGTAGCCCCAACCTTGATAACCTTAAATCTAATACTATGAAAAACACATTGCAAAGATAGTCATTTATCCAATACAATTTGTCTAATAAATGGAAAAAATGATAGTGACAACGCATTTTTAACTTTCATTTAATCTATATAGCCCTTTCTTTTAAACTCTTCATAGAGTGGTTGGGCTAAAATCTTAGCATCTGGATGTGGTGCTCCTGTTGTGCCTAATGCTCTTAGAGCGAAGAAGTGCTTCCAATCACTGACGAATGCTGTGTGCACGAGTTCTGTATTGCAGTCTAGAGGCAATACAACGCGTGCTTCTTGGGGCTTGCATCCCGACTCGATGAGTTTCATATAGGCAAATTCGGCGGAAAGATTGCCGAAAAGCCATGCGTCCAACTTGCTCCATTCTCTAGCCTGTCCACTTATCACATTTTGGCAGAGAGATTTAAAAATATCAGGTGATGCAGTAAGTGTATCTTCTTGATATTCGTCTAGCTCTGTCACCCAAGATGGCATATTGATTGTGATTTCACTGCCGAATTTATCTTTAGAATAATTACAATATCTAGTGCTTTGTTCTGCCATGGAATTGGCACGGTGGCGATTATATTCGCGAGTGATGGCTATTTGTGTCGTGAAGTGTACGGTGATGCGAAGTTCATGCTTGCCAGGTTCATAATCACATAGGTGTTTTAAATCACCTAAAGTCTTGTTTTCTGCCATGACACGAAGATTGGTGGTGATATAATCGATGCCATCAATTGTATGACAGCAAGTAAACTTGTTGGTGAGATAGAGTGGCAACTCGCCATGTTTGCATTTCAGATATACTGTACCATGTTCCAGCATGGCGAAATGCTCATGTTCAATCATTCTGTCAACAAATGGCTTGGCAGAATCCACAGTGGTGTTCTTTTCACTCTTATAGCAAACTCTTCCAGCACGTTCTATTTGTTGATAGATGCCGATTTCACCTGGATTTTGCAACCAGATAGAATATTGAGGTCTTTGTATTTTCATTTTGGTGTTTGTTTGGTTTTGTCTGCAAAGGTACATTAATTTGTGCATAATACAAAAAATATCACTTAGATTTTTCATAGTTCGTTGATTTTGCATTATCTTTGCATTATCTTTATATATAATAAGGTGTAAATCATAAAATAAACAATAAAGTTTGATGGAAATAAAACCGATAGCAAAATTTCACTCTCCATTTTCTAGCAAGTTTGGTATTCCAAAGCAAGCCGGATTAGTGAAAGAGTTGGAAGGCGAGATAGTTTTTGAGCATGAGTTTCGAAATCCTGATGCTTTGAGAGGCATTGAGGGGTTTGAATATCTTTGGTTGATATGGGAGTTTTCTGCTAATAGGCATCAGGCAAATAGTCCTGTGGTTCGTCCGCCAGTGTTGGGAGGTAACGAGAAAATAGGTGTGTTTGCCACTCGTAGTCCATTTCGCCCGAATAACATAGGCTTGTCTTCCGTTCGTCTAGACTGGGTGGAGTGGGAGAGTGCGCGTGGACCGGTCATTCATGTGAAAGGTGCTGACTTGATGGATGGAACTCCGATATATGACATCAAGCCGTATGTGGCTTATGCCGATTGTCACCTTAATGCGAAGAGCGGTTTTGTGGATACTCGTAAATGGGACAAGTTGGAGGTTGTAATTTCGGAAGAGGTGAAATCATATCTTCTTCATCAAGGCTTGTCTGAGCAGAACATTGGAGTTCTAAAAGAAGTGTTGGCGCAAGATCCTCGCCCGCATTACCAAAAAAATCCTGATAAGGTATATGGAATGCCTTATCAGGGGATTGATGTACATTTTAGAGTTACCGATGGTACTCTGTTTGTTGTCAAGTAACTTGACGAGTTTTACTTTGCGAATGTAGAGAAGTTTACGTTCTCCAAGGAAATCTTGCAAGCATCGTCTATGTCTTTTGCTTGATTGGTATAGAAAATGTTACAATTCTTGATGGTGATGTCATGTACCATACCTTCTGCACCATGTGCCACAATACCATTCTTACAGCCTCTCACGTAGATGTCACTGATGTGGATGTCTTGAAAATCTGGCAAGAAATCTTGCTTTTGGGGTGTTGTCTGCTTCTTGGCTCCTACATGATTGTCGAAGTAGGTGGTCTCGAAGGTGATGGCATCGCCTGCAATGTCGGTCATGTAGATGTGGTCAATATAGATGTTCTCGCTTTTGCCACCACGTTTCACGGCACTCTTGAATCTCAAACCTGCATCTGTTCCTTGGAAGGTGTTGTTGCGAACAAGGATGTTCTTCATGCCTCCTGAGAATTCACTACCGATGACAAAACCGCCATGAGCGTGATATACGGTGTTGTCCTGTATGTTGATGTTCTCACAAGGACCGGCTTCTATACCAGCTTGTCCTGCACCTGCTTTCATACAGATGCCGTCATCGCCAGCATCAATAATGTTGTTGACGATGAGTACATCCTTGCAACTGCTGATGTCGATGGCGTCACCATTTTGGGCATTCCAAGGGCATTTCACGGTGATGCCGTCTATGATTACATTCTTGCATCGGGTAGGGATGAAGTGGAAACGAGGACTATTTAGTAAGGTGACTCCTTGCACGAGCACATTCTCGCATTCCGTGAATCGAATCATGTGATTGCGCACTCGTTCCTGGTCGTCGATGTTGTCCACTACGTTGGGCTCATGTTTCAAGTTGAGCGGATACCAGATGTCTCCTTTTTTATTGAGTGTGCCACCCATTGCTAGATAGTTTTTCCATTCCACGTCACTTACTTTTCCACGTTTTACGGGTCTCCACCATTCTCCATTACCGTCAATAGTACCTTCTCCGGTAATGGAAATGTTTTTGCGGTTGCTGGCGGTGATAGCTGTTGATGCTCTCTTTTCTTTCTCTCCTGTGGATTTGTCTGTTTTGATGAGGTCGTTCTTGTCTTCGGAGAAGACGATGATAGCATTTTTCTCCAAGTGGAGGTCGATGTTGTCTTTCAGAGAGATGAGGCCTGTGAGATAGATGCCGGCCGGAATGTTGAGATGCCCGCCTCCCATTTTACTTAGCTTGCTGATGGCTTTGTCGAATGCTTCGGTGTTCATTGTGAGTCCGTCGCCCTTGCCACCACATTCTAAGATACTAACTTGATTGTTGGGGATGGATGGGAGATGGGGTTGTGGCATCTGAACCGGCAAGTTTTGGTAGTACTTGCTGTAGTCATTGTCTGCTTGCGTTGATAGGGTGATGGCAAGTAGAGCAAAGAGTGATAAAATCAATTTTTTCATAAATGCTTGTTTCTAGAGTTTAGTTTATAAGTTTGTTTTGTTTCTATACTTGCTATAAGACGCTTTTAATTGCTCTTCGTAAAATCTGTGATGGAATTTAATACAAGAAAAGGCGGCCTCATTGCTGAGAACCGCCCTAATGAAAGGAGGAGTGGTACCACCAGGAATCGAACCGGGGACACAAGGATTTTCAGTCCTTTGCTCTACCAACTGAGCTATGGCACCATCTTGTTTTGCGGTTGCAAAGTTACTATAAAATATTTTAATTAAGCAAGAGAAAGGGAAATATTTTCTCTTGCTTAATGTTTATTAACTAAAACTAGTCTTTTAAAGGATTCCAACCTTGTGCTTTCAGTTCAAATTCTTGTCCGTCACGTGTGATGAGCATTTTGCCAAGGTTCTCTTGAGTGATGTAACCGATTTGGCGTACACCTTCCATTTCCTCAATTTTGGCATGGTCGCCAATAGGTACAGTGAAGAGAAGCTCATAATCCTCTCCGCCATTCATGGCACAAGTGGTGAGGTTCATGTTGAACTCTTCTGCTTGTACGGCTGTTTGATAGTCTATAGGAATGTTCTTCTCATAGACACGACAACCGCAATGGCTTTGCTCGCAAATATGCATCAACTCACTGCTCAAGCCGTCGCTTATGTCCATCATGGCTGTTGGTCGAATGCCTGCTTCTCGTAATCGAGCAATGATGTCACCACGAGCTTCTGGCTGAAGCTGGCGTTGTAGCAGATATTCCTTGCCAGCAAAGTCTGGTTGGAAATTGCGCATCTCTTCCAAGTCCTTGCTAAGTGTTGCCAACTTTTTGTTGTCTTTCTGTGCCTTGGCTTCGGCCATCTTCTTGCGGATGTCTTCCACCTGCCCGTAGTAAACGGCCTTTTCGCGTTCCAGCAATTGTAAGCCCATGTAGGCCCCACCCAAATCGCCTGTTACACAGATGAGGTCTGTTTCCTTGGCACCATGGCGATAAATGATGTCTTCTTTGGCTGCTTCTCCAATGCAGGTTATGCTGATGGCAAGACCTGTGAGTGAAGAGGTGGTATCTCCGCCCACGATGTCAACGCCCCATTTGTCGCAAGCCATGCGGAGTCCCTTGTAGAACTCATCCATGTCTTCCACCTTGAAGCGTTTGCTCAAGGCTATGCTTACCACCATTTGTCGGGGCGTACCATTCATGGCGAAGATGTCGCTGATGTTGACCATCGCACTCTTGTACCCCAGATGCTGAAGGTCAATATAGGTTAGGTCGAAATGTACACCTTCCATCAGCATGTCAGTGGTAACGAGAACTTCCTTGTCAGGATAGTGCATCACAGCACAGTCATCGCCCACACCGTAAACGGTAGAGACGTTTTTGTTTTCATGCCCTTTGGTGAGATGGTTGATGAGCCCAAACTCACCCAACTTTGCTATATCCATATTTCTTACGAACGTTTAATCATTTCACGCATAATCTCAGTCATCTTAGGTTGTGCGTTATTAGCTGCCACTTGTACTTCTTCATGACTTACCTTTACTGGGACATCGAAGCCTCCGAGGTCAGTGATGATACTGATGCCAAATACCTTGATGCCACAATGGCGAGCCACAATCACCTCTGGTACAGTGCTCATTCCCACAGCATCGGCACCTAAGATGTGGTACATGCGATATTCTGCCGGAGTCTCAAAGGTAGGTCCTTGCACACCAACATATACTCCATGTTGCACATTGATGCCCTTCTCTTTGGCAATCTCGTCTGCGAGGTCACGAAGCTGCTTGTCGTAAGCTTCGTGCATGTCTGGGAATCGAGGACCTGTCGGGAAATTCTTTCCATGCAATGGATGTTCTGGGAAGAAATTGATATGGTCATCGATAATCATCAAGTCACCAACATGGAAAGCTGGGTTCATGCCGCCAGAGGCATTGCTAACAAAGAGGGTTTCGATGCCGAGCTCGTACATCACACGCTCGGGGAAGGTTACTTCTTTCATATTGTATCCCTCATAGAAATGGAATCTACCTTCCATAGCCATGATGTCTTTGCCCCCCAATTTGCCAAAGATTAGTTTGCCAGCATGTCCTTCCACTGTTGATACAGGGAAGTTTGGTATCTCACTATATGGGAATTCATAACTATCAGTTATTTCTGAAGCTAATTGTCCTAGGCCGGTTCCCAATATGATTGCAGTCTTTGGACTTGTTGTCATCCTTTCTTTTAGCCAGGATGCTGTTTCTTGAATTCTTTCGTACATAGCTAATTATTTTTTCGTTAAAATTTTCTTCTTGTTCGAGCATGAAACTCACTTTGATAGGCAAGGCGTAGATGCATTCTTTCACTTTCTCATACAATCCTTCGCTTTCTTTCAGTCTCACGGCATCTTTTTCGGTTGTGATGATGATGCGAGGCTCTGGCATGGATTCGAAGGTCTCGTTGATGCGATCTATGTCTTTGCTCTTGAAGCGGTGATGGTCACCAAAAGATAGGGACGTCATTTCTTTTACCATCGGTTTGAGATCATGCTCCATCTGTTTTGGCGATGCAATTCCTGTCAGCAACATCACATTGTAACTCTTCAAGTCTGCTAAGCTCATCTGCTTGCTCGTGAATACTCCTACAGGTGAGTCGTAGTTGATGCAAGTGAAATAAAGCTTTTGGAAAGGATAGAGGTCCATGGCTTTGGTCAGGACTCTAAATTCCATGGGCTTTAAGTCTTTCGGACATTTGGTGATGATGACGATGTCCGCACGATTCTTGCCACTTAATGGTTCTCGCAACCGACCGGCTGGAAGCATCTTGTCATAGATGAACAGTCGATGGTAATCTACCAAGAGTATGTTGATGCCTGGCTTGACGTAGCGATGTTGGAAGGCATCGTCTAGCAAGATGACGTCTGTGTCTTTTGTCTCCTCGTCCTCTTGTAGCTTTTCGATTCCTTTTGCTCTTTGCGTGTCAACGGCAACATGGATGTCCGGAAATTTTTGGTGCATCTGAAATGGCTCGTCGCCAATCTCGGGCATTGTGGTATGTTTGTCTGCTAAGACATATCCGTGACTTTTGCGCTTGTAACCTCGTGAGAGTACAGCAATCTTTACTTTGTCATGTAATAGCCGAATCAGGTATTCCACATGTGGTGTCTTGCCTGAGCCACCCACCGTGATGTTGCCTACGGAAATGACGGGTATGCTGAAAGACTTGCTCTTTTTGATGCCAACATCGAAGAGCCAGTTCCTAAAACGCACTCCGATGCCATAGAGCCAGCTCAATGGCAACAACCATTCGTTTATTTTGATTAAATCTCCTTCTGTTCTCATTGAGACGAATTAATGTTTGTATAATTGAGATTACACCTTATTATATTATAGGGTTTAATGAATGTTCAGTACGAAAGGAAGAGCAGCTTGCACTGGTTCTTTTTCTTTCATACTGCGTATCATCATGAAAGGTTTATAGAGGTCGCCTAGTGTGAGACGTAATTGCTCGTCTAGGTATGTTCCTTGACTTTCTGTTGCCGTATTCAGTAATTGGTCCATCCAACTAGCTGCTGCAGGATATTCCTGGGCACGATAGTCGGAAACCTTTGCCAACTGGGCTGCTTTTTCGATAGCCTTGTCTAGTCCTCCAAGGCCATCTATCAGTTTGTTGGCTTTGGCATCTGTGGCTAACCAAACACGTCCTTGTGCAACTTTTTCCACTTGGTCAACACTCATTTTTCTTCCCTCTGCCACACGTTTGCGGAACAATGCATATCCACGGTTTACATAAGCTTGAAGATAAGCAAGTTCTTCTGCGCTCCAAGGGCGAGTGCTACCGGCACCTGTATAGGCACTATTGCGATTGGTCTTTGCTTCGTCAAATTTAAATCCTAATTTCTTGGTCATCAGTTCGCTCCAGTCAGGCAAGGCTCCGAAAATACCGATGCTACCCGTGAGGGTGGTAGGCTGAGCCATAATGTATCGTGCTCCCATGCTCATGTAGTAAGCTCCTGATGCAGCCATGCCGCCCATCGACACGACAACAGGTTTCTTTTTATTGAGTTGGCTGACGGCATGCCATATTTGTTCGGAAGCGTATGCGTCTCCACCGCCAGAATTGATGCGGAGCACCACTGCCTTGATGTTCTTGTCTTCTTCGAAGGCTTGCAGGTCTTTGATGACATTCGTGCTAACAATTTCTTCCTCGGCAGCTCCACCAAAGTCGGGAGAGGCTGCACGCACGATGCTGCCTTGGCAATAATATACGGCAATTTCATCCCCCATCAAGTCTTCGGTGGCGGAAGCGTTGACCTCTTCGATGCTGGCTTGGTTGATTTTGTCGTCAGCATCTACTCCCAATTCTTTCTTGATAATATTCTTGATTTCGTCATAATAACAGAAACCATCCACCATTTTACGGCTTTTTAGAGCCTTGGTGTCTTCAAAGAGCATGATGCCATCGGCGTAATGATTGAGGGAATCTTTACTGATGCCACGGCTCTTGGATACATCGGAAAGGATTTGCTGCCACAGACCGTTGATGTAGCGAGTTACTTGCTCACGATTGGCATCGCTCATCTTGTCCTCGGTGTACATCTCTGTGAAACTCTTGTATTTGCCTACTTTCACAACCGTGAAATGGACGCCAAACTTAGCTGCCACATCCTTGATGTATTGAGGTTGTGCAGCAATACCATGCCAGTCGATGCTACCTTCAGGGTTTATATATACCTTGTTGGCAATGGAAGAAAGGTAGTAGCCTCCTTGTGTAAGAACATCACCGTATGCGATGATCCATTTGCCGCTCTTCTTGAAGTCGGCAAGTGCAGAACGAATTTCTTGCAATGTGGCAACATCGGTTTCCAAAAGGCCTGCTTCTAGATAGATACCTTTTATCTTATCGTTGTCCTTTGCTTCCTTGATGGCAGAAAGAATATTGTTCATTCCCATTTTGTTGAACTGTTCTCCGGTCAGTTGTCCTAGCCAGTTGTTCGTTGCCTTGTCCGTAATATTCCCTTGCAGTTTCATGACCATCACGGAATTGTTCTTCAGTGAAGGGGTTCCATTACTAGATGCCATCATGCCCAAAAGACAGATGAATCCCAACACGGTCATGATTGCACCGAAGGCGAACAAGCCAACAATGGTAGCTGCTACATTCTTGAAAAATTGTTTCATAATTACATCGTTATAACGTTGATATATTCTTTCAAGTGCAAATTTAGTAAAAAAGAAACAAAAAACAAAGTTATTTGTATGAAATCACCAAAAAAAAGACGAATTTATCATTTGGGTTAACCGAAAATGCTTTAACTTTGCACCAAAGAATTAAAAACCGATAACGTAATGAAAAAGAAACTTTTGATTTTAGCTTTGGCGATGGGGAGCTTTATTTCCTTGTCGGCTCAATCCACAGCTCGCAAGTTTGTACTCAACTTGAGTGAAGATGGAGAATGTAATCTTACTTGTTATCTGCCTCAGAATCCTAGCGGACGTGCCATTGTGGTTTGTCCTGGTGGAGGATATTCTCATCTTGCCATCGACCATGAGGGCCATGATTGGGCGGAATATTTCAATAAGCAGGGCATTGCCTTCTTTGTCTTGAAATATCGTATGCCTCATGGTGATAGAAATATTCCTTTGGGTGATGCTTACAAGGCTATGCGTACGGTGAGGGATAGTGCTCAGGTGTGGCGTGTGAATCGTGAGGATGTCGGTATCATGGGCTTCTCGGCTGGTGGTCATTTGGCTTCTTCTGTTAGCACTCATGCCGATTCCGATGCCCGCCCAAATTTCTCCATCTTGTTTTATCCTGTCATCTCCATGGATGAGAGAATAACCCATAAGGGCTCTTGTGTCAACTTCTTGGGCGAGGAGCGCAAGACAAATCCAAAACTAGTGGAGGAATGGTCTAATGACAAGGCAGTTAGCGGTACCACTCCTCGTGCCATCTTGCTGATGTCAAACGATGATAAAGTTGTACCACCGGTTACGAATGGTGTGGCTTACTACACTTCGATGAATAAGGCTGGCAAAGAGTGTGAGCTTCATGTTTATCCTAAAGGTGGTCATGGCTGGGGATTCCGTAGCTCTTGGAAGCATCACGACCAAATGCTGAAAGATCTTTCAGCTTGGCTCAAGGGATTTTAGGAAAAGTGACGGTCACAGGTTACGCTTTTCTTCTACTATTATGATACGGGAATTTCGGTTCCCGTATTTTTTTTATGCATTTTTCTTTGGCATTTCCAAAAGAAAGATGTAATTTTGCACACAGATTTCATGTTGAGGAATGTGTGTATGATAACAGTTGTATTATCATTGCCTTCGGGCAATAGCCACCGTCACGACATAAATGCTTTGAACTTGGCTCCGCACTTTTCTGCTGCCAGTTTAAAGTAAGCTAATAGAATGATATTAGCATCATCATACCTCTCAAGGCACTTTGCAGCTTGAGAGGAAAAATTGTATATTCTTATTTTTCATGCCTAAAATTAAACTTTATGCCTACCAGCAGAAGATGCTGGCAGACATCATTGCGACCTTTTCCGACCCGCAACAGGGCGTGTTCTATGGCACGAATAAGCAACGGCTTAAGGTGGGCAACTCCGTGATGGTGCAGATGCCCACAGGTACAGGCAAGACGGTGGTGATGGCTGCGGTAGTGAAATGGTTTTGCGAAACCCACGAGGGCGATGTGTGGATTATTGCGCATCGTCGGGAATTGGTAGAACAGGCACTGCATACCGTGAATAGATTCTTTCAAGATTTCGGTATGACGAAATTGGCTGATAGAATCAAGGTGCTCTCTGTGCAATGGTTGTCACGTCATGCCAAGGAACTGGCGGATGCTCACGTCGGACTGATTGTGGTCGATGAGGCACATCATGCCGTGGCGGACTCTTATCAGAATATTTTCGAGCTCCATCGTGATGCCTTGAAGTTGGGAATGACTGCCACCCCCTGTCGCATGAAGAAACAGTCGTTTACCAATCTCTTCAATAGGTTGCTGGTATCACCCCCAGGCAAGCAATTCATCGCAGATGGCTATTTGGCTCCTTACGATTATGTGGTGATAGGCAAGTTCTCCACCGACCAGCTCTTGGTGGATAGCCTGAAGACTCGTGGTGCCGATGGCGACTATTCCGTGAGCGAAATGGATGGTAAACTCAATGTCCCTGAAGGAATCAGACGACTCTATGAGAGTTTGGTGCAATATGCCGATGGCAGGAAGGGCATCGTTTTTGCCATCGACATACTCCATGCCAAGGTCATAGCCCGCTATTACCAAGAGAAAGGATTGAGGGCGGTGGCTCTCGATAGCAAGACTCCATCTAGGCAGAGGGCTGAGATGGTGGAGGCATTCCGAGAGGGAAAGCTCGACTGTCTGGTGAACGTCAACTTGTTTGACGAGGGATTTGACTGTCCCGATGTGGAGTATATCCAAATGGCCCGTCCTACGCTCTCGCTTGCCAAGTACCTGCAGATGGTGGGTAGGGGATTGCGTATCAATCATGAGAACAAGAAGAAGGTGTGCATGATCATCGACAACGTGGGCAACTATCGCAAGTTTGGATTGCCCGATATTGTCCGCAACTGGGCAGGTATGTTCTCGGGACTTAGGGATGGCAAGGGCATCATGCCTCCTTCGTTGAAACCAGGTGTCAAGGTGGTGGGCGAGGATGTGATGGTAGTCGTGAAGCGTGCTGCCAACTATCTGTCCATGACCCAGGCAGAGAGAAAGCGATTCTTGAAGAATGTGAAGCCCTTTTACGAAAGGCGAAACGGAGGCTTTGTCTATTATGGTTTGAGAGCCAGCACAGAGGATGTGATTCTGGAACCTGTGTATCATTACATCGCTGATTTTGTGGGCGATTATGCTGCCTATGAGACCCCAGGTGGCAAATGGGGGATACTGGGTAGGGATGGCAAAGTGGTAGTCACCCCCAAGTACGAATATCTGGAAGTCTTGCCCAGGAATAGGGTGAAGGTAAACTTCTATGCCAAAGTTGAAAAGACAATGACCATCAAGGAATTGCTTGGTGAGAAAAAATAGGTCGAAATCTAGGTTATTTGAGGTCATTTTTATTCAATATCCCAAAATCTCTCTCTTTTCCTTGGTCGTATCGAAAATAAGCACTATCTTTGCAAATTGTAAATGACAAGATATTTCTATATGGGTAGAATACATTTAATGCCAATTCGATTGGCAAATCTTGCTCAATACATAACAACTTCAAGTTTGGCTCCGCACTTTTCTGCTGCCATCCTTCAAGTTTCGCTCTAAGGCTTGTTGAGTCCTTAGGACATCCACTAACCTCTCAAGGCAGATGCTTCTTGAGAGGAAAAATCATATATAATATATGAGTTGGTATATCATCGCGACACCTCGCCATCAGGAACGCCTTGTCAAGCAGAATCTCTCCAACTATTGGGCAAAAGTCTTTGAGCAAGGATATGGGGGGTAAATCTGTACCTTCGTTCAACACCTTCCTGCCATTGCGCAACGAGACGGTCATGGATGAGGCTACGGGTAGGCCTCGGGTTATTCATGCCCCTGTCATCCCTGGGCTTGTTTTCGTGCAGACCACTTTCCCCTTGTTGCGCCAATGGCTCGACAATGCCGCCATGGGCAGCAAGTTATATACCGATGTCAAAGAGCGTCCTATCATCGTTCCCGACTATCAGATACGCCTGTTCAAGGATTATCTCTCCTTCGTAGAGCAAGACGTGATGGTGCTTCGCAAGCCCTACAGTTATTTCTTGCAAAAGAAGAAAATACGCATCCTCAGTGGTAAGTTCGCGGGGCTGGAAGGACGCCTCTTCCAAATCAAGGGCAACTACAAGCTCGTTTATGGCTTGGGCAATACCGCCCTGGCACTCTCCAACATTGCCAGAAGTCCGTATGTGGAGATTACCGACGAGGAACCAACCCAGATACGTTACGCCTTCTATTATGAAAAGATGAAGGAAGAACTCGAAGCCCTTCTTGCGGAAGGAGTGGAGAATGCAGAATTGTTCCGATGCCTGAATCGATGGCGACAGGAAGCCTCCGTCCTCACGCAGGAGAGTCCCGTGGCAAGCAGTTACGTGTCCTTGGCTTTGCAGCAGTCGCTTTCCGACCTCTATGCCCATCATCATGCCCTCTTCGAGGACAGGTACACCCTTCGCATCGTCAAGTCCATCTATCAGGACACCGAAGACTATCTCTGTATCGCTGGTACCCAAATAGAGGAAGCCACTCTTCAGAGACAGATACAGCAACGTCGGGAGAAGATACAGTCTCGCCATCTCTATGCCTCCGACCCTTTGGGTCTTAAGTTATGGGAGGGTCCCGTCACTACTTATGGCTTCATCAGGGAGCAAGAGAAGCGTTTTTCCGCTGCCATCCTGCTGTTGGGCGATGAAGATAGCACGTTCTTGGAGAGCAGGCGCAAAGCCTTCCATCTTTTGGTCACCCTCTTCCTGACCATCGCCAAAAAGTTGGAACTGCGAGGTTATCAAGAGCATCTGGACAGTACCGCCAACTATCGCCTTCGTAAACTCCTTGGCATGGCAGCTCACCAATATCGCAGATGCAGGGAAGGGCAGGATGCAGCCTTTGTCCAGAAAACCCAGCTCACCCTCCAGCAACTTCTCAGCCATGAACTCTACCAGCCCCATGGCTTCTTCGACCTCCTCA
>CAVKNU010000065.1:0-12994 GCA_963657465.1 Lachnospiraceae bacterium | reverse complement strand
GTAGTTATCAAGCGTATGCTCGAATCATTATAATTAGGTATTATAACAAAAAGTCCATCTTGTTTTTCTCTTTTCTCGATTATTATCATTACCTTTGCATCTCGAAAAGAAAAGAACAAGATGGATAAATATACTATTCTTTCACCAGAAAACAAGGGGTCGTTTGCCGATCGCTTAAACTTTCTGTATCTTAAACTCGGCGATTACCTAGATGCCGAGAACCTAGAGAATCGCCAATTTCAATATTGCAAAATATTCTTGAGCGACTCCCAAAATCAGATAGAAGAATTCTATGGTTCGTTGCTTTACCAAGAGATTCTAGAAACTGCTCACTACACCATCGTGGAGCAAACACCTCTGAATGGCAGCAAGGTAAGCCTCTTGATAAAGACCACTGATGACAAGACTCCCATTCTATTCCATAGCATCCGACTCACCGAGGAAGAAGCCAGCGGAAAGGATTCCTATGAACAGACCCGTATGATTTTTGAGAAATATCTTCGAGCACTCCCAGAAGGTTTGAACATGGGATGCAACCTTGTGAGAAGTTGGATTTATGTCACGAATATCGATGTTAACTATCATGGGGTGGTAGTGGCACGCAATGATGTTTTCGATCAACACGGTCTTACTGCCGACACGCATTACATCGCCAGTACAGGTATCGGTGGAGCAACCCCTGTTCGCCATGCCTCCGTAGGCATCGACTTCCTCACATTCCCCAACATCCAGGAAGAGGACAAGAAATACCTCCAGGCACTCGACCATCTCAATCCTACCCATGAATATGGAGTAGCATTCGAACGTGGCACTCGCCTCACCTTGCCTACCAAGCAACAGTACTTCATCTCTGGCACAGCAAGTATTGACAAACATGGGGAGGTGGTTTACCAAGGTGATGTGACTCGTCAGACAGGTCGCCTATTGGAAAACATCGGAGCACTTCTGAAAGATGGAGATGCCACTATGAACGACATCCAATACTTCATAGTCTATCTGCGCGACATCTCCGACTACCCTACCGTAGAACACTTGATGAACACATTCTATCCCCAAATACCTCACATCATTGTGGAAGCCAAGGTCTGTCGTCCAGGCTGGTTGATAGAAATGGAATGTATTGCAGAAAAAACTATATAAATATGATTGTTTCTCGATTAATTTGCCTACCTTTGCAAAAGATAAGCAAATTAATCATCAGAAACAATGAACAATCTAAGAAACCTTATAACTAAGTACGGAGCCCATCTACTCATTTTGCTGGTAGCCATAGCTTGTTTTGCCTTCTTTCAAGGATGGTATCACTATCATTTCTTCTATCAAGAGTAAAACCAACTGTTTCTTGCCTCCAGTGATTACATTTTCACTTATTTTCAAAAACCCGCATGGTTGTCTTGCCTGATGGGCGATTGGCTCACACAGTTTTATTACTATCTCTATGCAGGTCCTGCCATACTATGCACAGCCTTGATTCTAGTAGGTGAAGCCATTTATTTTTCCCTTCGAGTCATTGGAATCCAAAATCGATGGTTAACGGCAAGCATCCCCTTTGTCGTTATGATAACGGAAGCAATCTTCTCTTTTCATTACGATTAACGCCTCAGCAATGTATTATCCATAGCAGGAGGAGCTGCCATCTTTGGTCTCAGCACCTTCATCACCACTCACGTCAACCGCCATTCATCTTGGTCATCACCATGTTCCTGCTCTGTCTCTGCAAACGAATATACTTCTTACCTTTCGACACCTTATATAGTTATCCTGGGACAGGGCAATTCATTGCACCCCAGATGGATCTAGAAAAGACATTCTCCATCGATTGCGAATATTACTTTGGCAATTACAACAAACTGCTCAAGATGATGGAAGAGGAAGAAGAACCAAATCAATACATGAAGTTCTATTACAACCTCGTGATGGCACAGCGTGGACAATTGGAAGACCATCTCTTCACCTATCCGAACAATTATCTAGGAACCTTTGAGAAAATCGGTCCTACCACCCCAACTCTGACCACCAAGACGCTCAACGAACTGTATTGGCAACTCGGTGACATGATCTTTGCCGAACGAGCAGCCATATTGGCCAACGTATGCTCGCCCAACAACCGTAACATTCGTATGATGAAACGACTGGCAGAAATCAACTTGGTCAGTGGCGACCTAAACGCTGCAAAGAAATACCTCCGCATCCTGCAAAAGACTTTTGTATGGAAGAATTGGGCAAGCCAACTACTGAATGCCTTGGAGAATAACAAGACGCCACAAGCCTCGGCTATCCTGCAACCTTACCAAGAGAAAAAGAAATACACCAATCACCTAGACACTTTGCGCCTAGGCGACAATGGTTATATCATCATGCAAGGACTTCTAGAATGCAATCCAGACAATCACATTGCACTCTCTTATTTACTCTGTAGCGACTTGTTGCTGAAAGACATGGAGACGTTCAAGCACGACTATGACACCTATTACTTGAAACAAAAAGCACCACGCTATGAGAAGCTCTACCAAGAAGCTCTTATGATTTATCTCGCTGGCACACAAGCTCCAGAAGAAGAATGGAAGAAATACATCAAGCGAACCGACGTATGGCAACGCTTCCAACAATACAACCAACAACGAGGCGATCCTTCCTTCAAGGACACCTATTGGTATTACTTCGATAAAGGAACCGCCCCAAAACTCTCAAAACAAGAATAAAATGAAACGATTATACTCTATACTAGTTTGCTTCGCATTAGCCGTCCTCATCCTTGCATCGTGCACGGCTACCCATGAGAATGCCGTCAAGGTGGATAAGCTTCCCAACATCTACCCTGACTATACAGACATCACCATCCCCGTAAATATCGCACCACTCAACTTCTTGGTACGTGACAAAGAGATAAGCGACGTCGAAGTCATTGCGTCGTATGAAGACGACGCTTCTAATTCTGAGGGACTTCATACCACGTCATTATCTGCCACAAACAATTCTAACGAAGTAAAGTTTGACCTGAGCGATTGGAAAGACTTTCTGGGAAAAGCTACAGGAAAGAGAGTTAACGTACAGGTATATACACGTAATCAGAAAGGAAACTGGACTGAATACAAGCCCTTCTCCTGGACCGTCGCAGGTGATAGCATCGACCCTTACCTGACTTACCGTTTGATAGAACCCGACTATGAGGTATGGAACAAATTGCAAATCAAACAGCGCTGCATCGAGAATTGGGAAGAAAAGTTGCTTGCCGATCACAATTTACAGGAAAACCGTTGCATGAATTGCCATACTTTTGGCAACCAAGACCCTAATTTGAGTATGGTATATGTAAGAGGTGAAGGCGGAGGTGCCATCCTCAATCGCCAAGGCAAGCTTCGCAAACTAGGCATCAAGAACGATTCCTTGATTTCAGCCAGTGTCTATTATGGTTTCAGCCCTTCGGGCAAATACATCACCTTCTCCACCAACATCATCATCCCTGCCTTCCATGCCAATCCGAAGAAACGTCTGGAGGTGTATGACACCAAGAGTGACGTGTATGTAGCCGACCTTGACAACGACCGCATCATCTCCTCTCCATTGACAAGCGACAGCACTCAGTTGGAAACCTTCCCTACATTCTCTCCTGATGGAAAATACATCTATTATTGTGTGGCTGATAGAAAAGGGCTGAAGAGCGAGAACCTAAAAGAATTGCATTATAACCTCGTTAGAATACCATTCGAAGAAGAGACAGGCAAGTTGGGCACACAAGTAGATACACTCTACAAAGAGCGATCCGTTTGTCATCCAAGAGTAAGTCCTGACGGAAAATACCTTCTCTTTACCGTTGCCGACTACGGCACCTTCCCTATCTGGCATCCAGAAGCAGACCTCTACATGATGAATCTGCAGACCGGCAAGGTGGATAGTCTCAGCATCGTGAATAGCCAGAAGAGCGACACCTATCACAGTTGGTCGCACAACAGCCGTTGGTTTGTCTTCGCCAGCAAGCGAGATAAAGGCGAGTGTAGAGTCCGTCGCCTCGGCGAGAGGTGAAGACAAACCAATGGGAATCTACACTCCAGTTGTGCCAGCTCTCCGTATTCTTGCTATTGGCTGTGCTCAGAGGCTTTGCCTGTCCTGTATGAAGGTCGAGCAGCCAGTTGTCTGCCTCCTTATGCCAAATTGGGAAACAACCATAGTCGCTCATCGTAAACATGATGTACTTGCCATCGTAGGAAGGACGAGGATGCGTGGCACTCTTGCCCATCTGTCGGCATTGAAGATGGTATCCACCCGATTGCCAAACTTGCCTGTAGCTGGGTCGAAGGCAATCTTGCAGATGTTATACTTGATGTTCTTATAGCCACTAGGGATAGGTTGTGCATCAGAAGAACAGAAGTACAGCGTCTTGCCATCAGGTGAGAATACAGGATAAGTCTCATAATGGTCTTTCGTCATCAAGAGCGTATCGAGCAACTACTCATGTGTCTCTGGCTGATAGACGAAGACATCAGAAGCCTGGTCGAACACCTCGATGCGCTCATCCTTCACCGCATGGAAACTCTGATGGGTGGTATTCGTACTATAGGCGCAATACTTGCCCGATGGATGCCAGTAAGGATAAACCATCGAACCGTGTATCGAGTCATTCTTTGCTTTCAACCATTCTCGCTTACCATGCAACGAAACCAAGGTTGCCCCATGGTCGCCACGAACATGAAAGGTGAATTGGTCAGGATTGGTCTTATTGGCGGTATGACAATTGAGACAAGCACCAGGAGCCACAGTATTCTCAAGAATAGGCATCTCATCAAAGTTGTTTAAGTTGCGCTGATAGATACCCAGTTTGCCATACACCTCATACCCTGGAGCAATACGACGATAGGTCAAGCCCCAGTCCTTCAATTCATAGGGACTTACATAAATATCAAAGTCCTTGTATTGCATCCAATTGCCATTCTTCTCCACACTTACCGTAACCGACAATTTGCCACCCTTGTTTTGTGCAAGCAAGTCATGCCACTCATCCACAGTCTCTACATCTGCATCTTCCATATCAAAGTCGAGCGGTGCTATATTAGTAGGTATGGTTACGCCCACATAGTCAGGGAAGATTTTTGGCAATTGACTTACCTTGGTGGCATTCTCTGGTACAGAGCTACAAGATCCAAGCCCCACCAACGCTCCCATTAGCAATGCGCCAACCAAATATTTAGTTATCTTCATGATAGTCTTATTTTTGATTATACATATAATGCCAAGCATTCGACATAGTACCAGAATCGCCATTCGTTCCATTAAGAATCTCTTGGAATGAACGAGGAATGTGATCATAGCCCACAAATCTGCCTAGAGGATAGTACTGCATAAACTTAGCCAAGTCTCGTTGCAAGAGCTCGTAACAAACGAGATATTCGTATGCCATCTTATTACTCTTGTCGTTGAGGAACAAGAAGCCTAACATCTGGTCCATCTCCCGGTCACTGAAAAGGAAGTCTTGCTTCTTCTCGCGATATTTACGAAGCTTGCCATAAATAGGATGCTGGTTGATAGCCTTCTCATTGCCCAACAGTGCCATCGTTTGCTCTGCCCAATGACGATAGAAGAGTGTTTTCTCCAATCGACGAAGCAACTTGGCTGCCACCTTATAGTTGCCATTGATGAGCTCACACTCTATGATGCGGCGCGTCATACGGGCACTCTTGCGATGATTCGGTATCGCCTCCTGTGCCTCAAACATATATCGTTCAGCATCATTCACCATACCTAAACGGAAGAATATCTCGGAGGTAGGTACAGGCGAAGTCATATCACGAGTAAAGATTGGTATCAAACCTTCCCCACCATTTTGATAAAACTCGAAAAGACGTTCTGCGAGTTGTCCCGTCTGGCTCAAAGCCAAATTGACACAAGACACGCCCATCGGGGTAGTAGCAGGTTTCTTCTCTGCCTTTTCTATGATTTTGTTCCATTGTTCGGTGCGCACCAAGAAGTCGTAATCGATCAAATCGTATGTTGCCTTATCAAAAGAACCCTTGATGCCGAATACCGTTGCCAGGATAACCAACACATAACTCATCACCACTACGACTTTCGACTGTTGCCATTTGAGCAAAGCAGGCTTCTTCACCTTCACCCTACCCAACAAAGGAATGATGACAGCCAATGCCATCACAACAAACAGTGGCGAGTAGATTACACCCGGATACCGATAATAGTTGAGTCCTGTGAAAATACGATTCATCGGATATTGCA
This sequence comes from Lachnospiraceae bacterium, assembly GCA_963657465.1. Taxonomy (GTDB): domain Bacteria; phylum Bacteroidota; class Bacteroidia; order Bacteroidales; family Bacteroidaceae; genus Prevotella. The sequence continues at coordinate 6,769 of CAVKNU010000065.1, read as the reverse complement.
AGCCTTGGGCTGTTAGCAATATCCAGGCAATAGTAAGTACCAAGATTCCGGCAGCATATCCCACCGCAGGCAGGACATTTTGCTTGGCAACTCCCTTACAGATTGTATCAGCCATCAACAATGTGCCCAACAAAGCCACCACAAAAGAAAGCAACACATTCGGATCGCCCATTACACACCACAGAGCGATGCTTGGAATAAAGCTCAATAGATAACCAGGGAAATCATGTTCCGCCCCCATCCATTGCATCAATGCCCAAATGGTACGCTGAATTCCCACCATCAACAAGGCTATGATGATTCCTCCGGCAACAGGCATGTAATAAAACTGTACCAAGAACTCGCTCACATAGTCAGCCAAGCCTCCCGGCTGCAGGATTCTTTCCAAGAAATAATCCTCCCACAAGAACATCAGAAATTGCTCTTGATAGCAGAGACCACTCACATAAGGAACTGCCCAAAACACTGCCACCACGACACCAAAGAGTAATGACAGAATTTGCTTCCAGTATTTCGTTATCATTTTCATCATCATATTATGGTTAGTGTCTTATTTTCACTTGAGGACGCTCTTGCGAGAACACCTGGTTGCGGGTTTCACGAATATCGAACTCCACCTTGGTCTTGGTGAAGTCGGGAACATTATACGCATCAAACAAACCATGGTAGTACTTCCAAGGATTACGCTGTGGAAGGAGGAACGGTTTAGTAGCGTTGCCCTTGTCATCTATGCTTGAGATGTAGAGCTTGGTATAGTTGCCATCACCTCGCTTGCTAGAGAAGACAAACCAATGAGAGTTGCTGTTCCAGTTATGATAACTCTCCGACATGTTACTATTCACTGTCCTCAACGGATGTGTCTCACGAGTTTTAAGATTCATCAACCATAGGTCAGCATCAGGTTGTACGATAGGGAAGTTACTCCTGCTACAACGTACATACATCAACCACTTTCCATCATACGAAGGGCGAGCCAAAACATAACTCATATTCGTCTTCGGACCATTGAGCAGAGTATCTACCTTCTCGCCAAACTTGCCTGTCTTGGCATCAAAAGGAATGCTCACCAAGGAACATTTCACCTTCTCGTATTCCGCAGGCACACGACATTCCTTTGAGGTACTATAGTAAAGCGTCTTGCCATCAGCACTGAAGGCTGGAAATATCTCTAGCCAGTCAGGCGTCATCAGCCGTTTATCGAGCACCAATTCGTTGGTACGAGTATCGAGCAAGATGATATTGCTGAAAGTATGATACACCTCGATAGGTTTCTTCTTACCCACGAAGAAGCATTGGAACACATTGTTGGCAGCGTATGCCACATAGTTTCCTTCCGAATGCCAATAAGCATAACTTCCCGCAGCCTTCGTTGAATCGGTCTTGGTATCAATCCATTGTTGCCTGCCATCCTTCATCACCAAGGTTCCTCCTCCTTCTCCTCGTATCTGAGCTGTCAGTTGACGAGGGTCGGTGGCATTGGCTGTATGGCAATTAAAACATCTACCCGGCAGAGCCTTCTCGGTCATGATGGCACTTTCCTCGAAGGAATGGATGTCACGCTGGTAGATACCAATGTCACCACCTACCTCATAACCGGGAGCGATGCGACGATAAGTCAAGCCATAGTCATCAAGTGCATCATTGCTCACGTATATGTAGAAATCCTTATATTGCTTCCATTCCCCATCCTTTCGGGTACAGACCGTAAAGGTTATCTTTCCACCCTTGTTTTGCTCGGTTAGCTTGTGCCATTCCTTCATATCAAAGTCTGCCCATTCACCGCTGGTATGTATTTCACCACCTTTGCTTCCTCTCGCCACGACATCCACCACATCCACGGTATCGCCCTTGATGTTAAAGTTCATAGGAGCAATGTCCACAGGTATCGTCACATCGATATAATCAGGATAGATACTAGGCTGTCGGCTCACCTTCGTAGGATTTTCTACCGAAGGAGAACAAGCCGCGAAGATGGATGAAGCCACCCAAATTGCTATAAATATCTTTTTCATTCTGCGACTCCTTTCTGTTGCTGTGCCATCATGCGCTTCGCATATTCAGCATAAGGCGAAGCTGACACATTACCATGATTCTGAATGCACTTCACGGCATCTTGATAGCCTATCGGCATTTGCGAATAGCCCCCATACTGCTGCACCCAACTCATATACTGCATGAATCCCTGGATATCCCCCTTCAAGAGCATTTGTCCCATGAAGTAGTCGAGTGCCATCTTGTTGTCAGGATTGTTGATGAAGAGCAAGCCCATCATCTTCTCTATCTCATCATAGCTATAAATCATGTCTTTTTTGAATCGCATCCTCCGTGCCTTGCCTAACTCTGGGTCGTGGCTGATAGCCATTTCATCACCTAGCATTGCCTCGGTCTTTATTGCCCAATCACGATAAAAGAGCGACTGCTTCAACAGGTCAATGTTCTTTTGGGCAATGGCGTACTTACCATTCACGATTTGGCATTCTGTGATGCGTTTCATCAGACGTCCGCTCATCTTTGCATTTAGGATAGATGCTTGCAGGTCGGTGGCATAACGCAAAGAAGAATTCACCAAGCCCAACTGCCAAAAAGCCTCCATCGTTGGATACATCGACATATTGTCACGAGAACGAGGAGCCAAGAGCGCATCATTGCCACTCTGATAGAAAGTAAATTGGCGGTCAGCAAGTTGACGCGTCTTTGCCAAGGCGAGGTTCACACAGTTACCATAGTAAGGCACTTGTACCTGATACTGCTCAGCCTCATGGATAACGTCGTTCCATCTGCCTTCACGCACCAACATGTTCATCTTCAAGAGGCGATATAAATCTTTGTCATAACCATAATTCTTGCCAGGAAAGCCCTGTGCACCACGATAATAATTAATACCTAACAGCACCGATTCCAAAGGATATTGCACAAGAACTGTGCTGTAGCATAGCAACTGCACAGCAAGAAGATATGGAATCGAAAGAAGCATGAGGAAAGGCATCCTATATCGTTTCCAATAGAAAGCGATGCGAATGAAGATATAGAGCCATGTTGCGCCACCACCGATAAGCCAAAAGAGCACTGGCACAACCACTAACTCAGTGAAAAACGACTCCCCCACTTTTTGTTTCCCTGATTCATCAACCAAACCATCAACAAACCCATGGTCAAAGCCACAGGGAAAGAGAGCAAGACCTCAGGGTCGCCCATCAGCATCAAGAGCCAAAGTGAAGGCAAGAGACTCATGATTAGCCAATACCACTTTAGAGGCTTTTCTGAAAAACTTCTCATGATGCAGTAGGCCAGCAAAAGGAATGCTGTAAAGAGCAAAGCTAATAGGGCTGCACCTATCCAAGGGATATAATAGAATTGCACCAAGAGCTCGCTCACATAGTCGGCAAGACCTCCTGCCACACTTATGTCTTGTCCAAAGTAGTTGCCCGTCCAAAGGAACAATTGGTTTTGTTCTTGGTAGCAAAGGGCTTGTGGATATCCTACAAGCCAAAAGAGGAAGATGCCCACGCCAAACAAAATGACGAGGGCACACTTCCCATATTTTTTATTACCTGTTTCATGAATATCTATAGATTGAATTCGGTTTTTGTGTTCCAAGGAAGAATTAGTTAGAAGAAGGAGACATTCTCCGTAAGAAATCCTTAAACACCCCAGGTGTCATGCGTTTGGCAAATTCTGCATTGTATTCTCTCAAAGCCTTCTGCACTTCCTTTCCCTTGGTCATGAGAATGGCATCGGATCTTTCCTGACGAGCCTGCATACGGAGTTGCTTATACTCCGCATCAAACTTCAGCATCTGGTCTTTCCAAACCTGAAGGGAATCATTCTGAGGAGTACCACCAGAGATACTATTGGCACCTATCGTCACCTTGACATCCCCTGGTTCTGAGACAACGAGCAAATCTTGTGCACCATCACGATAATGATAATCCACACGAATCACCTTCAACTCCGTAGTATCGACAGTAAACTCAAACTTGCCATCCTTGATAACGACAGAATCCACATGGGCTGCATCTTGCAGTCCAAACATCGGAACAAGAAATATCTTCTTGCCATCCCATCTACTTGATTCCATGGTGCCATGAATACGGCATGTTTCTTTAGCAGTAGCCTTGCATCCTGCCATCACCATCATACTCACTGTGGTCATCATGCCAAATGCAAGAATTGCGATCATCTTTTTCATTGTATCTAGTTTTTAGTTATTATTTTTATTTACGTTATTGCTTACAAAAGTACAACAATAATTCGTAACCACCAAACATTTCATGGCATTATTCCCACATAGTATGGAAGAAGAGCAAGAAAAGACAAGAAATACATAAAAAGAAAAAGTCCCGACAGTATCACTACAGCCGAGACTTTTCCACTCATAAATTTATAATTTTAACTTTTCAACCTCTTCCAAAGGTAGCCCTGTACCTTCCGCAACTTGTTGTGAAGAAAGTCCCATGGCAAGAAAACGTTTGGCATTTTCTATCTTTTCTTCTGCACGACCTTCCGCACGACCTTCTGCACGACCTTCTGCACGACCTTCCGCATGTCCCTCCAACTTAGCATTACCTAGCACATCATTCTGAATCATAATGGCATTAACATGCTCATCATACGCATGGCGTTCTGCATTAGACATGGAATAATATTTCAATTTCTCACGTGCTTCCTGTAAACCGGGAGCCTTTGTATCAGGCTTGATAACACCATTCTTCAGATAATCCACCCACTCCTCGATAGGAGACTTAGCTACCTTGTTGAATTCATTGACACGAACCAACATATAAGTAGGGAATATCTCGGAAGGAGCCTTTCTTACTATTGTATCCTTCTCCTTGGTACTAATAACGAGATTATCCTTGGTATGCAAGCCTACAAAATTATTCTGACCTACATAGATATAGTCAGAACCCTTTCCCAAGTCAAAGTAAAGAATACTGATGGAATATACTTTCTTGACCTCTTTATAGGTATTGCCAAGATTGATATGTTCCGTGATAGCCTTAGCCACGCCATAGAGTACACGCTCCAAGTAATACAACTCACTCGTGTTTTGTATCTCAACAATGATGATGTCACCTTTGCTATTCTTTGCCTTGATATCCACACGATTGAACTTATCATCCTCAGCCTGTTGATTTCCCTCACTTTCCAGAATATCTATGATTTTAATAGGTTCACCGATAAACACAGTTAGGAAACCTTCAAGCACATCAAAGTTTGCCTTTTGACGCAATAAGCGCTTGATAGCCCAATCAAATCGAATATATTTATCTCTTAACTCTTCCATATTTCCTCCAATAATAAAGTTTGCTACAAAGATACGACTAATTATCGTAACCGCCAAATGTTTCGATAACTATTTAAGACACAGCACATGAAAAAGCCCCGACTGTATCGCTACAGCCGAGGCCCCTCTAATTTATATTATAATCACAACGATTACTTTTTCTTGAATGCCCACCAAGTTGCTTCACCCCAAGCACCTGTACCTTCTTCTGCATAAATCAATTTCAAATGATTTGCATCCAACTGCATGATTTCAAAATCGGTTGGCTTTGTTCCACCACCATTAATTTTGAATGGCCAAAGGATAGAACCTGGATCCGTATGCAAAATACCATAAGAGAAGTTTGCCTGAGTTGTTCCATCATCCAACTTTACAGATGGATTAGAACGTTTACCTGTCCAATTGAGAATTTCAAACTTTCCTTGACGGATTTGCGCACCCTTATTATTATATGAAGTAATAAGTCCCTTCTTCAAATCAAAGGTCATGTATGCTCCAATACCTTCACCTAAAGGGGTTTCCTGATCAGAATGCTCCATCTGAGTTTTATTATTATCATTAGGATCTGGATTCTCCAAATAATCAGGATAACACTTGAACCAAATACCTTCTCCAGCAACAAAGTTGTCACCTGTATTGCCATTGGTATATGCCTTATTACCCCAAGCACCACCATTTGACATAAACTCGGTATCCCATGTCCAATCTTTTGTTCCAAAGTTGGTCAAAGAAGCTTCTGCATCTGACTCACTCTTGAAAGCCCACCATGTAGCTTCACCCCAAGCGCCAGTTCCTTCCTCTGCATAAATCAATTTCAAATGATTTGCATCCAACTGCATGATTTCAAAATCGGTTGGCTTTGTTCCACCACCATTAATTTTGAATGGCCAAAGAATATTACCCGCATCTGTATGGAGTGTTCCATAAGAGAAATTCTGCTGTTGAGAACCATCATCGAGTTTCTTTGATGGGACATTACGTTCGCCTGTATAACCAATCACAGAGTACTTTTCTAGGTTTAATAGTATAAAACGCTTTTTTAGTTGCTTACTTAGCTAATTAATAGCCATGAAAAATGTCCTCCTCTACCCTATGGGTGGGGAAGAATGCGTTTGGGGTTAAGTGGAATTTTTATTCATGCGGTTTATGTTTTTAGTTATATATAGTTATTTTGTATTTCTTAGGTAGGTATCATGGGTGCAAAGATACAACACTTTTCCCTAAGAAGATGATACTATTTTGCCAAATGCATGTACTTTTCAAAATGAAAAGGCTAATTTAGGACGAAAAGAGCAAAAAAGTTAAGAATTATTAGCTATTTGTGTAGAAACAGTAACTATTAAGCGAATAGGCCAGTCCTCCCATAAGCTCTTGCTTTATCCTCCAGATATACTGTATGTCCGTACAACAGTCTGTCAATTATTAGCCCACAAAAATCTTATTCTGCCAGATTTAACAAGTGCTTGATTGGTAGTAAAATAT
>CAVKNU010000064.1:0-13083 GCA_963657465.1 Lachnospiraceae bacterium | reverse complement strand
CAACCTTACGCATTGCCGAATTAGGCTTCTTAGGAGTTGTGGTGTAAACACGAACACAAACACCACGACGCTGAGGACATGAATCCAAAGCTGGTGACTTGCTCTTGTCAACCAAAACCTGTCTGCCTTTTCTTACCAATTGTGAAATAGTAGGCATAATTTTACTTTTTAATTTATATATTTATTTTTGTATTATCTAACTTTTTCGGAATCAGCCACTACTCGATGGCTTTTTCGGGGTGCAAAGTTACGATTTTTCCATGAAACCACCTAAATAAATAAATATCATTTTTTAGGACTAGGCTATTTTTAACTAAAAATAACCTTTCATTACGTTCATTATGCCAATTCTTTGTTTTTTATGGGTCAATTTAGTTCTAGCATATATGTGTTTTATTCCTTAGGCTTCTCCCTTAGGGATTGTAAAAGGAGCAATGTTACCACCTTCTTCTTCGCCTAACTTAATCTTCCCGAATGTATTCTCGTAGTTGTGAACATTATTCTGCAATGCGAACAAAAGGCGTTTAGCATGCTCTGGTGCCATGATTACTCGAGTCTTAACCTGAGGCTGTGGCATTCCTGGGAGAAGGCATGCGAAGTCGAGGATAAAGTCTGAGCTAGAATGTGTGATAAGAGCAAGGTTAGCGTAAGTGCCCTGAGCTACCTCTGGGTCAATACCCATCTGGAACTGGTTCTGATTTTCTTGCGCCTGTTGATTTTTGTTTTTTTCTTCCATAATTCTTTAAGTTTATAAGGTAAAACATAATTGATGGTGCAAATTTACATATAATATATGAAAAAAAAGAATATTTTTACAGTTATTTTCGAAATGTGCCTCACTAGAGCACAATTGTGCCCCTAACTAAGGCACATTTGTGCAACAGTAAGACAATTTAGAAAAAGACATACAATTTAGGATTCGCATACCATAGCTTAATACAGAGAAAAGCATACGCCATTTCACCCTTCACCTTTCACCATTTAATTTATATTTCTAATAATCAAGCAGTTATACCGATGAAAGGTCACATTCACCCTTCACCCACCCTTCACCCGCTTAACTTTCTCATTCTCTGTCAGTTAGCACTACTTGGTGAAGGGTGAAGGGTATTTTAAAATCTATTTTTCTCTGCATTTCCGGCACCTGAGCCTTTGTATTTATTACGCGTGGCATTAAACTTATAGGTCACACGCACACCAATCTCTCGACTACAATTATAGCTATCCTTGGTCAAAGTGACATGGTCACCATACATGGTCCACTGTTCCTTTTGGCTTCTGAAGATGTCATCCGCATAGAGATTCATGTTCAACGCATCATGGTAGAATGACTTCACCATTCGCATGGAAACGAAATAGCCAGAGCGATTACGCTGGAAAGCATTGTAAGATGCTGTGTTGGCATGGAGAGTGAGCCAAGCCACACATGTTGTACCCATCTTGAACTTGTTATTCCAAGTAAATCCAAACGCTGGTTTCTTCATACCACTTGGGGCTCCATATTTCTCTGCATCAAAGAAAGGTTTCTGGAAGAAAAATTGCCAGGTCGGCTGATACCAATCAAACTTTGGAGCTGCCACCACATACATGGTCATGGTCTGATTATGCGAGAAGTTCATGTTTCGCAAGAAAGTAATATCCTGTCCTTGATACAAGGTAGCATACCAAATGATAGGATTGTCCTCGTAAAGATAATCCACGCCAAGCGACAACCAACCACGCATTACGTCCAATGCCACATCATGATTGATAGTTGGGCGTAAATAAGGGTTACCACCCTCGTACATATAGCGATTGTCATACTGTACGTCATTACGTAAACTATTATAAGAAGGACGTTGTGTCTTACAATTATATGCCAACGAGACAGCCCAGGCTTTCTTGTTCCAAGACAAGGTCAAATTGGGGAACCAGTTTCCATACTTCTTACTAGGTTCCTCCTGATATTCTCCAAATGAATAGTACTTAGAAGACACATACTCATAACGCAATCCTGCATCCACACCGAAATTTCCCATCGGATATGAAAACGCCAGGAAGCCCGCCACATTATCTTCTCTTACATCTGTAGAACTTGCTTCAACTATGCCTTCCTCGTTACTGTACATACCGTTACTTTTGGTATGACTCACCTCACTGCCCAGCGCCAACGAACCTTTTGCCACAGGATAAGACAAAACTATTTTTCCTGCAATGAGCTGATTATGCTGGCGACTTGTCGTATGGACATCACGACTCTCAGAGACGGAAGTTTTCTCCACTTGCGACATATCGCGCCCGCTTTTTTTCCAGACATAAGTACCATTGAAGTCTATGCCTAGTTTGTTGACTTTTCCCACATAGTAGATGTTTGCATCATGTTCTGGCCCATATACATCTTCTATCTCTATATGTTGGCTAACCACCTCTTCAGCCACATCGCCATTATAGATGTTCTGCCTCCCATCTGTGTGCCCTTTCGAATAAGGAGAGAAATTTATAGAATAGGAACCACCGATAGAATGGGAGTCATTAAAGTCGTAGTTGAACCCAAGAACTCCATCTGTCCATGTGGATCGGGAAATGGTCGGTGCATATTGAGCAATACGAATATGCTGAGAGCTTTCGATAGTTTGATCCAAGGAAGAACTCTCTTTCGTACCATTAGTAGAAGCAAACAAAGTTCCGAAAAGACTCAGCTTTTGAGTCTGATAATTTAAATTAAATTGTTCTCTTCCTCCAAGATAACCATTATACCATAACTTAGAATCCAAAGAGCCACTCAATCCCTCACCCTGTTTCTTGACCGTACGAATACGAATGACAGAACCGACAGACGCATCATACCTAGCTCCAGGAGAAGTGATGATTTCCACGTTTTTAATCTCATCCGATTTCAAGCGTTGCAGTTCCTTGGTATCTCTCACCTGCTTGTTGTTAATATATATAATAGGTGTGCCCTTGCCAAACACGCTGACCTCACCCGAACTGCTCATGTTGATACGAGGCAATTCACGAAGTACATCTGTCGCATCTCCTACTTTCGACAAGTCGGAATGCTGTATGTCTATCTGCATACCTTCTCGCCCCATCTTAAATGATGGAAGCTTTGCCTTTACCGTGACGCCCTTGATGTGCATCGTGCTTTCCTTCAAGACCACATTGCCCACTCTTCCTACATTATATATATTATATAAGGTGTGATAACCTACGCAACTTATCTTGACAATAACTTTCTTCACACCACATGGGATAACAAAATGACCACTGGCATTGGTGACACCACCTGTGATAAACGCAGAATCCGTCGGATTAAGTAACACGACATTGGCAAACTCCACTGGGCGACGATGCTCATCCACGACCCTACCCATCAACTTGGTAGGTTCCTTCTGGGTGCATTCCACGAATATCAAGCTGTCCTCTATGGTTGCCTTGATTGGATAAAAGCCAAAGACTTGCCCCAAAGCCTCTTGCAAAGAGAGGTTTCGAAAAGAAGTAGTAACCGTAAAATCCTCCAATTCGTTATAGATAAAACTCAGCTTGTATTGCTTCGTTGACTTACCAAGGTCTTTCAACACCTCAGACATTGAGCGATTATTATAAGAACGAGTGATGCGTTGTGCCCACACTCCATGCACCATCAGCGATAGCAAAACGGCAAATAAATATTTTTTCATAAACATTTCTTGTGATTCAAACATACGAACTTTACACATTACTCAACGAGGAGTTTACCATCTTCGAGTGACAAGTTCATCTGCTCAGAATGGTTCAATTCCTCTAAAACTTCTTGCAAATTACTCTCACTATTCCATTCATAGTAGAACCGCAACTGTTTAGCTTCTTGATTACGGAAAGAAAGCTCTACCCCATAATACTTTGCCATCTCACCAAGCATTGTTTCCAAGGTAACATTATCAAAAGTCTTATGAATAACTTGTTTTTCTCTCATCTGTTTCTCGGCATTAACCGAGAGTACTGAGATTGTATCCTTACCTACAACTGTCTTTGATTTCGTAGTATCAGCCGCAACCACCTTCCCTTCTTGGTGAGAAACTCTGATGGTATGAATTGCCGCAAAAGCAATACCTGAAAGCAAACACACTCCCACTATCGATGCCGCAATCTTCGACCATGCAAAATGAGACGCTTTGTCTTCCAAGTTTTTCTCCACAGCTTCAGGATGTTTGGCCACAAACATCTCCCACTCCTTATCCATATCCAGACGATTCTCACTAGCTTCCTTGTCAAAAGCCATGCGTGTTTCTAGCATTGCAAGATAGGTCTCTCGGCATTCCTCGTCTCGGAGGATTTCTGCGATTTGGACCTCAGAGTAACGCTCTGGATGCTCAACGAGGTCAATTACTTGATTAATCTTTTCCATTGTTCTTGGGATTGAATTGTTCTTTTATTTTTTTGATACCTTGTGCCAGATGCTTATAAACGGCAGTCTCACTGATACCGAGTTTCTCGGATATTTGGCGGTATGTTTTCTTTTCTCGATAATGAAGCTTGACGATTCGGCTAGTCTGTGGAGTCAAGCCCTGCTCGATAAAAAGCAACACTTGATCTGCCTTGCTCATCTCTTGGTCTATCTCTTTTACAATAGAGCTTTCCGAATGAGAGATGTCTATGGTTGTATCAAGCGCAAGATTTTGCTTCACCCTATCCTGCATACAGAGATGTCGCAGATGATTCATGCAACGATTGCGTATCAAGACTACGAAAAAGCCCTCCGAATATTGAGCTGGCAGTTTCAATTTGCCACTAAGCATATCGGCGAAAGCATCGCTTACTAGGTCGCGGGCTACTTCTTCATCTCCCAAAAGCATCTTTGCCACAAGAAACATCTTAGGGTAATGCTTGCGAAAAAGTTGTTCTATATTTTTCATTTTATGTCGCCATTCTTATTGTAATTCATACCAAGAACACGCTAGGGGGTAACATTCCTAACCCCAAGAACAAAAATAATTACGAAAAAGAAAGAAAAAGCCATAGATGAACTGGTCACCTATGGCTTTTACCTGTTTATAATATATGGTATTCTTCTAAGCTTTATTCACCGATTGGAGAATCAGCATAGTCGAGTACACTTTTCTTGTTTGCTTGCATACGCTCATACTCTTCCTTAGAACCAACTATGAGTTTCTCCCATTGACGAAGACCTGTACCTGCAGGAATTAAGTGACCACAGATTACATTCTCCTTCATGCCTTCCAAGTAGTCCACCTTACCACGAATAGCAGCCTCATTCAAGACCTTAGTTGTCTCCTGGAATGATGCAGCACTCATGAAGCTCTTTGTACCAAGAGCAGCACGTGTGATACCCTGAAGAATCTGAGTAGAAGTAGCAGCTACAGCATCACGAACCTGAACGAGTTTCAAATCACGACGCTTCAAACTAGAATTCTCATCACGCAACTTACGAGCAGTGATAATCTGACCCGGTTTGAGATTCTCGCTGTCACCAGCATCGGTAACAACTTTCTTACCCCAGATACGATCGTTCTCCTCTGCGAAGTCGAGCTTGTCAACCAACTCCTGTTCCAAGAATGTTGTATCACCAGGGTCGTCGATACGAACCTTACGCATCATCTGGCGAACCACTACCTCAAAGTGCTTATCGTTGATAGCCACACCTTGCAGACGGTAAACGTCCTGAATCTGGTTAACGATATATTCCTGAACGGCAGTAGGACCCATGATGGCGAGGATGTCGCCTGGAGTTACACTACCATCAGACAATGGAGTTCCAGCACGTACGGCATCATGTTCCTGTACCAAGATCTGCTTAGAAAGAGATACAAGATACTTCTTCTGGTCGCCAGTCTTAGAGGTTACGATAATCTCACGGTTACCACGCTTTACCTTACCCATAGTCACCTCACCATCGATTTCGGATACGACAGCAGGGTTAGATGGGTTACGAGCCTCAAGAAGCTCAGTAACACGTGGAAGACCACCAGTGATATCACCAGCACCACCTACGGCACGAGGAATCTTAACCAAAATATCACCTGTCTTGATGGTCTGGCCATCCTCTACAGCCACGTGACCACCCACAGGGAAGTTATAAGTACCCAATACCTGTCCGTTTGCATCAACAACATCACAAGAAGGAACCATAGTCTTATTCTTAGAGTCGGTGATAATCTTTTCGACCAAACCAGTTGTCTCATCGACCTCAGCACGATAAGTAGCACCTTCCTGAACATCATTGAACTTCAAGGTACCAGCATACTGGCTGACGATTACTGCATTGAATGGGTCCCACTTAGCAATGACAGTACCTTTTTCTACAATCTCGCCCTCCTTGTGATAGAGAGAAGAACCGTAAGGTACGTTCAATGTAGAGAGAACAATGTTTGTATTAGGATCGACAAAACGGATTTCAGCCAAGTGGCTTACTACCTTCTCGCACTTAACGTCGTTGCCTTCCTCATCCTCTTCTACGAATGGAACTGTACTCAACTCATCAAACTCAATACGAGACTTGTTCTTAGCCTCAATACGTGCATTAGCCGCAGCATTAGAAGCAATACCACCGGCGTGGAATGTACGAAGAGTCAACTGAGTACCAGGCTCACCAATAGCTTGTGCTGCAATGACACCAACAGCCTCACCGAGCTGAACCATGCGAGCAGTAGCCAAGTTACGACCATAACACTTCATGCAGACACCCTTCTTGCTTTCACAAGTGAGCACCGAACGAATCTCAACACTCTCAATAGGAGAATCCTCAATGGCCTTAGCCTTTGGCTCGGTGATTTCCTCACCTGCAGCAACGATGAGTTCGCCCGTTGTTGGATGGATGACATCGTGTACAGACACACGACCCAAGATACGCTCATACAAAGATGAGATAACCTCATCACCGTTCTTCAATGCTGTGCAAACCAAACCACGCAAAGTTCCACAATCCTCCTCGGTGATGATAACATCATGAGATACATCAACCAAACGACGAGTCAAGTAACCTGCGTCGGCAGTCTTCATAGCGGTATCAGCAAGACCCTTACGAGCACCGTGAGAAGCGATAAAGTACTCCAACACAGACATACCCTCCTTAAAGTTAGAAAGGATAGGGTTCTCAATAATCTGCGCACCCTCGGCACCAGCCTTCTGAGGTTTTGCCATCAAGCCACGCATACCAGACAACTGCTTAATCTGATCCTTAGAACCACGGGCTCCAGAATCAAGCATCATATATACGGCATTGAATCCCTGGTCTGCTTCGGTCATCTCCTTCATCAAGATATTACCGAGGTCAGTGTTAACGTGGGTCCAAGTATCGATTACCTGATTGTAACGTTCCTTATTGGTGATGAAACCCATGTTATAGTTATTGGTAATTTCCTCAATCTCTTTCTGACCCTTTGCCACGATAGCTTCCTTCTCTGGTGGGATAATAATATCACCCAAGTTGAACGAAAGACCTGCTACATAAGCCATACGATAACCTAAGTTCTTGATACCATCCAAGAATTCACAAGCCTCTGCCATACCGACAGCCTTGATCACATTAGAGATCAAACCACGAAGAGTCTTCTTAGAAATGACATCATTGAAGAAGCCTACCTCCTCAGGGATGATGCCATTCACGATGACACGACCTACAGAGGTCTCAACCATACGCTTTTGGATTTTACCATCCACCAAGTCGTTGACAATAACCTTTACCAAAGCATGAAGGTCGCATCGCCCCTCATTACGAGCAATCAATGCCTCCTCAGGACCATAGAAGGTCAAGCCCTCGCCCTTAGCACCTGGGCGAATCTTGGTGATATAGTAGAGACCAAGCACCATATCCTGAGAAGGAACGGTGATAGGAGCACCATTGGCTGGGTTCAAGATGTTGTGGCTCTGAAGCATCAAGATTTGAGCTTCCAATACAGCCTCATTACTCAAAGGCAAGTGAACAGCCATCTGGTCACCATCGAAGTCGGCGTTGAACGCAGTACATGCCAATGGGTGCAACTGGATAGCCTTACCCTCAATCATCTTAGGCTGGAATGCCTGGATACCAAGACGGTGAAGTGTAGGGGCACGGTTCAACATAACTGGGTGACCCTTCATTACATTCTCCAAGATGTCCCAGATAACAGGCTCACGACGGTCAACTATCTTCTTGGCACTCTTCACTGTCTTCACGATACCACGCTCTATCAACTTGCGAATAATGAATGGTTTGTAAAGCTCAGCTGCCATCAACTTAGGAAGGCCGCACTCACCCATCTTCAACTCAGGACCTACGACGATTACGGAACGAGCTGAGTAGTCAACACGCTTACCTAACAAGTTCTGACGGAAACGTCCTTGCTTACCCTTCAAAGAGTCTGAGAGTGACTTCAATGGACGGTTGCTCTCGCTCTTAACGGCAGAACTCTTACGAGAGTTGTCGAACAAGCTATCAACAGCCTCCTGCAACATACGTTTTTCGTTTCGAAGGATAACCTCTGGAGCCTTGATTTCCACCAATCGCTTCAAACGATTGTTACGGATAATAACACGACGATAAAGGTCATTCAAGTCAGAAGTTGCAAATCGTCCACCATCCAATGGAACTAAAGGACGAAGTTCAGGAGGTGTAACAGGGATGATCTTCATAATCATCCACTCTGGCTTGTTTATGCCCTTACTAGCGCGGAAGCCCTCTACTACCTGAAGACGCTTCAAAGCCTCTGTCTTACGCTGCTGGCTAGAGTCATTGTTAGCACGATCACGAAGTTCGTATGACAATGAGTCGAGATCAATATTCTGCAACAACTGATAGATTGCCTCTGCACCCATCTTAGCGATGAACTTATTAGGATCATCATCAGGGAGGCGATCGTTGTTAGGATCAAGCTTGTTATCAATGATATCAATATACTCATCCTCTGTCAAGAGGTCGAGCTTATGAGAACCATTTAATTCCAGACCATCAGCATCAGTCTTACCCTCCATTGCACCAGGCTGAACTACTACATATTTTTCGTAGTAGATAACAGCATCCAGTTTCTTTGTAGGCATACCCAAGAGATAACCTATCTTGTTTGGAAGAGAACGGAAGTACCAAATATGAGCCACTGGCACAACAAGTTCAATGTGACCAGAACGCTCACGACGAACCTTCTTCTCTGTTACCTCAACACCGCATCGGTCACAAACAATTCCCTTATAACGGATGCGCTTGTACTTTCCGCAGGCACACTCAAAGTCTTTTGTAGGACCAAAAATGCGCTCGCAGAAGAGACCGTCACGCTCCGGCTTATATGTACGATAATTAATGGTTTCAGGCTTAGTAACCTCACCATACGAATTTTCCAAAATCTCCTCTGGAGAAGCGAGACCGATGGTAATCTTCGTAAAATTATTCTTTACCTTTGTATCTTTTTTGAAAGCCATGTTTCTATATCTTAATTAGGGGTTCTCAAAATTAATCAAGTTTGATGCTCAATCCAAGACCACGAAGTTCATGGAGCAACACATTGAGTGACTCTGGAATACCAGGAGTTGGCATTGGGTCGCCCTTGACGATTGCTTCATATGCCTTGCTACGTCCTACAACGTCGTCTGACTTGATTGTCAAGATTTCCTGAAGTACGTGGCTAGCACCGAATGCCTCGATGGCCCAAACCTCCATCTCTCCAAAACGCTGACCACCAAACTGTGCCTTACCACCAAGTGGCTGCTGAGTAATCAAAGAGTAAGGACCGATAGAACGAGCATGCATCTTATCCTCTACCATGTGACCCAACTTCAAGAAGTAAGTCATACCGACGGTAGCTGGCTGGTCAAACTGTTCTCCTGTCTCACCATCATAAAGATAAGTAGAGCAGAAGCGTGGCAATCCTGCCTTATCTGTCCACACAGAAAGGTCTTCCAACTTAGCGCCATCGAAGATCGGAGTAGCGAACTTAACACCTAATTTCTTACCTGCAGCACCCAAGATACATTCGAAAATCTGACCCAAGTTCATACGAGAAGGCACACCCAGAGGGTTCAATACCATATCAACCGGACGTCCATCTGCCATAAATGGCATATCCTCCAAACGTACCACCTTGGAAACAATACCCTTGTTACCGTGGCGACCAGCAAGCTTATCACCCACCTGAATCTTACGCTTCTTTGCAATATAAACCTTAGCCATCTGAAGAATACCTGATGGGAGTTCATCACCGATTGTGATAGCAAACTTACGACGTTTCAACTCTGCATCAAGTTGCTTGTACTTTCGGATATAGTTCATTATCAAGCGCTGAATCAAACTGTTAGCATGCTCGTCGTCTGTCCATCCATTAGACTGAACGCCATCATACTCCAAGTTTTTCAATGCTGCAGTAGTGAACTTAGAACCCTTTGTGATGATTTCCGCACCACTGTAGTCCTTCACACCCTGAGAAACCTTGTCTTCTGTCAAAGTCAAGAGCTTGTCAACCAAAATATCCTTCAAGTCATCATTCTTTGCCTCATACTCCTCATCAATCTTAGCCAAGATAATCTTATCCTGCTTCTTTGACTCACGAGTCTTAATCGCACGAGAGAATAACTTCTTATCAATAACGACACCACTCAATGATGGGTTAGCCTTCAAAGAAGAATCCTTTACATCACCAGCCTTATCACCGAAGATGGCACGAAGCAACTTCTCTTCTGGAGAAGGATCACTCTCACCCTTTGGAGAAATTTTACCAATCATGATATCACCTGGCTCGATACGAGCACCCACACGAACGATACCATTGTCATCGAGATCCTTGGTTGCTTCCTCGCTCACGTTAGGAATATCGCTTGTAAACTCCTCAACACCACGCTTGGTCTCACGAACATCGAGAGAGTACTCATCGACGTGAACTGATGTCAAGACATCCTCACGAACCATGCGCTCTGAGATAACGACAGCATCCTCATAGTTGTAACCCTTCCAAGGAATGTATGCTACAAGCAAGTTACGTCCCAAAGCCAACTCACCGCTCTCCGTAGCATAACCTTCTGTCAAGATATCACCTTTCTTCACACGCTGTCCCTTGTTACAGATAGGGCGAAGGTCGATGGTCATATTCTGGTTGGTACGACGGAACTTAGGAATACGATACTCCTTCAAAGCAGGTTCAAAGCTAACAAACTCATCCTCCTCTGTACGATCGTAAAGAATGCGGATGGTAGTTGCGTCTACATATTCAATAACACCCTCCCCCTCTGCAGTAATCATTGTACGTGAATCCTCACATACTTGCTTCTCAAGACCTGTACCTACAATTGGTGCATCATTGTGAAGCAATGGCACTGCCTGGCGCATCATGTTACATCCCATCAACGCACGGTGACCATCATCATGCTCCAAGAAAGGAATCAAACCTGCTGACACAGAAGCAATCTGCTGTGGAGAAACGTCCACGTAATCAACATCTGATGGAGGAACTACTGGGTAATCTGCATCTTGACGGCACTTAACCACATCACGGATGAAAGAACCGTCCTCTGTCAATGGAGCATTACCCTGACCTATGATTTTCTCTTCCTCATCTTCTGCTGTCAAATACACAACATCCTTGTTGTCCATATCGACCTTGCTATCACGCACCTTACGATAAGGTGTTACGATGAAACCAAGATCATTAATCTTTGCATACATACAAAGAGATGAAATCAAACCGATGTTAGGACCTTCCGGACTCTCAATAGGACAAAGACGACCATAGTGAGTATAGTGTACGTCTCGAACCTCGAAACCAGCACGTTCACGTGACAAACCACCAGGACCGAGGGCAGAAAGACGACGCTTGTGAGTTACCTCTGCCAATGGGTTGGTCTGGTCCATGA
Organism: Lachnospiraceae bacterium; assembly: GCA_963657465.1. Taxonomy (GTDB): domain Bacteria; phylum Bacteroidota; class Bacteroidia; order Bacteroidales; family Bacteroidaceae; genus Prevotella. The sequence continues at coordinate 1,293 of CAVKNU010000064.1, read as the reverse complement.
ACTGTGACAATGGGTTGGTACCAAAGAATGAGTTGATAACGCTAGAAATAGTCTTGGCATTGATCAAGTCTGTTGGAGTGAAGACCTCATTGTCGCGTACATTCATACGCTCACGAATGGTACGACTCATACGAGCCAAACCTATAGAGAACTGATTAGCCAACTGCTCACCTACTGTACGAACACGACGATTAGACAAATGGTCAATATCATCGACTGTTGCACTAGAGTTGATCAATTGAATCAAATATTTAATAATCTCGATGATATCGTCCTTGGTCAACACTCGGACATCCATATCTGTATCGAGCCCCAACTTCTTATTGATACGATAGCGACCTACCTCACCCAAGTCATAACGCTTGTCAGAGAAGAACAAGTTCTGGAAGACCTCACGTGCACTAGCATCATCGGCAGGGTCTGCATTACGCAACTGACGATAGATATAGTTGACAGCTTCCTTCTCTGAGTTACTTGGATCCTTAGCCAAGGTGTTGAAGATGATGGTGTACTTATTAGCAGCTTCCTCATCCTTATGAAGAAGAACAGTAGAAGCACCACTTTCAAGAATTTCCTCAATATTGTCAGCTGTAAGCTCTGTCTCACGCTCCATGATGACCTCGTTACGCTCGATAGATACAACTTCGCCAGTATCCTCATCTACGAAGTCCTCATTCCAACTTTTCAAGACACGAGCGGCCAATTTCTTACCAATGGCTGCCTTCATGTTCTTCTTATTCACCTTGACTTCCTCAGCCAAGTCGAAGATTTGAAGAATATCCTTATCCTGCTCATAACCGATAGCACGAAGCAAAGTTGTAACTGGCAACTTTTTCTTGCGATCAATATAAGCATACATCACATTGTTGATGTCTGTAGCAAACTCAATCCAACTACCCTTGAATGGGATGATACGTGCAGAATAAAGCACAGTACCATTAGCATGTACACCCTGGCCAAAGAACACACCAGGTGAACGGTGCAACTGAGAAACAACAACGCGCTCAGCACCATTGATGACAAAGGTACCATTATCTGTCATATAAGGAATAGTACCCAAGAATACATCCTGAATAAAAGTACCGAAATCCTCATGGTCAGGATCTGTACAATACAGTTTCATCTTAGCCTTCAAAGGTACACTATATGTAAGACCACGCTCCAAACACTCATCAATTGTGTAGCGAGGAGGGTCAATATAGTAATCCAAGAACTCAAGAACGAAATTATTACGCGTGTCGGTGATAGGGAAGTTCTCTGCGAACACCTTATACAAACCGTCATTCTTGCGTT
>CAVKNU010000063.1:0-13223 GCA_963657465.1 Lachnospiraceae bacterium | reverse complement strand
AGCCTGTAGCTAGCGTTCATCCTGAGCCAGGATCAAACTCTCCATTGTAAAATATCTTTTTACCTCGCCTTGCGGCGTGGCTTGTTTGTTGTCTGTGCTTAGGACGAATATCCTCTTCGTTTATTGAAGCCTAGTAAACCTGAATGTCAATTTCTTGACGGTTCGTTTCTTTTACCCAGTCAACTTTCTTATTCCTAAGTGGTTGACCGCTTCTTGTACTACTTGTCTGTTTATGTAAAATCTTTCAAAGAACTCTTTCTTCAATCGCCAAGAGAAACCGTATTTCTCAAAAGCGAGTGCAAAAGTACTAACTATTTTCCAACCCACCAAATATTCCAAGCAAAAAGTTTAGAATTTAACAGTATTTTAACAGTTAGAGGCAACGATGTAGCGATTACTGCATACGACACTTTATTATATACATGCACATGCCTGTGTACGAGCACGCACGTATCTGTACGTGGGCGGGCAGGCGAAAATATAACACGGTATTCTTAGCCAGCGTTCTACTGTATTCTTAGTTGTGTCTATCCTTCCAGATACGAAACTTGAATAAAGCAAAAAGAGGGTGTGTCATAAGTCCATGACACACCCTCCTGTTGACCTTTAATATTTATTGTGCCTCAAGATAAAGCACTCGTGAAGACCAATCAGTCTTCTTAGCCCAATCCACCTCGTTGGTGTAAGGCATTTCCAATCCATGCTCCATCAAGTATTTACCTGAGTAAGACTTACCTTCACAATCGAGAGTTTTGTTGTCTATAACATCCAACTCACGCACCTTGTACATCTTGTTAGCATCAAGACCTGCCATCTTTACTCTTGGCAAGTGAACATTATAGAAGTTAGCCACCTTCCACCAATAGAACACAGCCTTGTCCTTAGCTTCGCTGACATACATGAGAGAAGCCAAACCTTGGTTGTCGAATGGAGAAACCAAACGATAGAGGTCGCCCATCTGAACAACAGGACGGATTTCTTTATATTCAGAAATTGCCTTCTTGCAGAGTGCCTTTTCCTCATCCGTCATATTTTTAGGCTGAATTTCCATACCCAAGCGACCACTCATTGCTACATCGATACGATACTTCAAGGAAGTAGTGCGGAAAACCGTGTGGTTAGGAACAGCAGAGATATGGGCACCCATAGCAATGGCAGGGAAGAAATAACTCGTACCATACTGCATATAAACACGCTGTAGAGCATCAGTGTTATCACTGCACCAGAATTCATCGAAACCACGGAGGAAGCCCCAGTTGGCACGACCTCCACCACTCGCACAACACTGGATAACCACATCCTTATACTTAGCACGAATGCGCTCCATCACCTTGGCAAATCCCTGATGATAAGCGATATATAGATGACTTTGGTCTGCTGCAGGAAGATATTGACTACCATGATTCATAATAGGCATGTTGGCATCCCATTTGATATAAGCAATCTCAGGATACTTGCTGAGCAAATTATCTACCACGCCATACACGAAATCCTGTACCTTAGGATTAGAGAGGTCGAGTACCAACTGCGTGCCACCACGTCCTAGGACAGCATCACGCTTAGGAGCCTTGATAATCCAATCAGGATGCTTCTCATAGAGTTCACTCGTTGTGTTGGTCATCTCTGGCTCAATCCAGATACCGAACTTCACGCCATTCTTCTTAGCGTCACGAAGCAAGCCCTCGATTCCATCAGGAAGCTTAGTCTTATCAACCACCCAATCACCAAGAGAGCTGTTGTCGGTGTTGCGCTTGTACTTATCGCCAAACCAACCGTCGTCCATGACAAAGAGTTCACCACCCATATCGGCGATATCCTTCATCATCTGATCCATGCCTTCCTGATTAATTTTGAAATATACACCTTCCCAAGAGTTCAAGAGAATGTCACGAGGTTGGTCGCCATGAGCAAGCACATACTTACGTCCCCATTTATGGAAATTACGACTCGCACCGCTCAAACCTTCCGTAGAATAAGTCAAAGCCAAGGCAGGAGTCTTGAAAGTCTCACCCTTCTTGAGATGATACTCGGAGTTTTCGCTATTAATGCCAGCGAAGAAGTAATGGTACTCCGTATCGTCGGTAACAGTCTTCAGTTTATAGTTTCCACTATAAACGAGTGCAGCACCAATCACGTCACCTGTATTTTCCAATCCCTTGCCATTGAGCGAGAACATTACCTCGGCATGGTCGGTATGAGAAGGACGAGTACCGTCTGTATTTCTGATAACAAATTCACCAGAAGCCAATTTCTCATTTTGCACCTGCGCCTCATTAGCCCAAGTACCAGAAAGATGACTCATCCATACATCGCCACGACGAATAGGAAGCATGGCCGAAGCAAAAGAGGTCAAAGTAACAGTACCTTTCTCACCGTTCTTGATTTCAGTCCAAGCCTCTATCATATCCACATCCTTATAGGCACGATATTTCAAATCCACCTGGATATTATATGCAGGATCCTTGAGATGGATGGTGGTGACTGTGGCATTTGCCTCTTGGCTGACAGAAGAACCTACAGCCACAAGAGCTGTGGAAAGGTTTCCATCGCTATGGCGCATTGCCAAAGCTGCCTCAGCAGGTGTATTCAAGCCATAAGCAGGATAAACATCCATGCGACCATTATCAGCCACTGTGAGGTTTTGCAAATCAGCGTTATTCAACTTTGTACCGAAATAGAGATACTGTGCAGGCTTGCCGTTTTCCACATCAAAGACGAGCGACATACCCTTTGTATTCACCGATACCTGTTCTGCCATCGCAGGCATTGCGATGGTCATTAATAAAAGAGCAATTGATTTTAATTTCATGCTATCTATCAGTAATAGTTATTAGTCATTCCATGAAATGCAGGCATTTCGACGGCAAATTTATAAAAATAACGAATAACTTCCAATAGTTACTTAATTTATTTTAATCTAAAAGCAGAATAAGGCAAACAATCAGCAAAAAAAGCAAAGAAAGTCGTATCTTTGCACACCATTATAACCAAGTATTAACTTTTAAAAAGGATTCAACAATGAAACTCAAAATACATTTCAGTCATAAAGAAGAACTTTGGAACTCTTGGTCACATGCAGGAGGCATCTTGCTCGGTGTTGTGTTTGGAGCCATCTTTCTCTATTGGTGTTTTTCGGAACACAATGGATGGGCGACAGCAGGTGTCATCCTTTATCTCTTCGGCATGCTTATGTCGTATATTGCCTCTACCACCTATCATGCCCTCTCGGCTTGGAGCAAATGGAAGGAGCGACTGCGCAAGTGGGACCATGCAGCCATTTACTGGCACATCGCCGGTTCTTACTCCCCTATCACCTTGATTGCCATGCGCGAGCAAGGCTATTGGGGATGGAGTCTTTTCTGCTTTATCTGGGCATGTGCACTTGTGGGAACAGCGATGAGCTTTCTCCGCTTGAAAGACCATAGCAATCTGGAAACCATTTGCTTTGTGGGCATGGGATTGTCGGTACTTGTGGCATTCAAACCACTCATCGATTCCGTATCACCTGCCACAGTCATTTGGATTATAGCCGAGGGAGTATGTTATATTACGGGTGCAGTGTTCTATAGCATCAACAAGAAGCGATTCATGCACTCTGTGTTCCATTTCTTTGTCTTGGCAGGTAGTATCTGTCATATCATAGCCGTATGGGACATTCTCATGAAATACATATAAAATTCAACACAAAAAACACCGATTTCTCCTCAACAACTCATAGCTTTGTTTACGACAAAACTATGAGTTGTTTTATTTATGTCTTATTTCTATATAATTAAGGTAGAAATGTTAACGATGTGTTAAACATGAAAAATAATTGCCGAAATGTTTGGAACGTATTCATAAAAGTACTACTTTTGCAGTGTAATATTTAAGTAGTACACTAAAACAGTTAGATTATGATACAAGTACAAAACATCGATTTCAGATACGCAGGTGCCAAGCACAACGTGTTCAACAACTTCAGCTTGACCCTCAAGGAGAACAACATCTATGGATTGCTCGGCAAGAACGGCACGGGCAAATCAACCCTCCTCTATCTTATCAGTGGATTGCTCCGCCAACAACAAGGCACCATCCTCATCGATGGCATCTCTGCACAGGAGCGCAGTGCTGAAGTACTCAAGGACATCTTCATCGTGACCGAAGAGTTTGAATTGCCAAGTGTCTCTCTCGCCACCTATGTGAAGATCAACCGCAGTTTCTATCCTAACTTCAGCCAAGAAGTGTTGGAGAACTGCCTCAAGGATTTTGATTTACCTCTCTCTCTTAAATTGAACGAACTCTCGATGGGACAAAAGAAGAAGGTGTATATGAGTTTCGCCCTCGCCACAGGAACCCGCTTCCTCTTGATGGACGAACCTACCAACGGTCTTGACATCCCATCGAAGAGCCAGTTCCGCAAGGTGATAGCCAACAACATGACCGACGAGCGCACCCTCATCATCTCTACCCATCAGGTACACGACATTGAGTCGCTTCTCGACCACATCGTCATTATGAACCAAAGCCAGCTCTTGCTCGATGCTTCCGTGAGCGACATCTGCGAGAAATACAGCTTTGAGTATCGCAACCCTGCCGAGATGGACGACAACGTGCTCTATGCGGAGCCAACCTTGCAAGGCAATGCCGTCATCGCTCAGCGCAAGGAAGGTGACGACGAGACACAGATGAACCTCGAATTGCTCTTCAATGCCGTTATCAATGGCAAATTAACAAAATAAAAGAAGAAAGGAGTGAGTTATGAATAATACATTTGATTTCAACCGATTCAAAATGGTGGTGAAATGGGACGCATTCACCAACAAGGCGTTTTACCTTCGTAGTACCTTGGGACTAGCACTGGGTCTCTCCCTCTTCTGCATTTTCGGTCTCTATACATTTCGCGAGAATTGGATGGATGAGACTGATGCAGCCAAGACTTTCTATGGGGTATTTATGAACACCATGGTTGGTAATACAATGCTCATCGCAACTATAGGCTTCTTCTGCTTTGCTGGCAATTGTTTCCACAATATGAACAACAAGCTAAGACGTGCCACCTACTTGATGCTTCCAGCCACGAAGCTTGAGAAATACCTCGCTCGTTTTTTCAACATTACTGTGGGAGGTTTCATCCTTTGTTTGGTGGCCATCTTCATCGCCGACTTTGTGCAGTTCATATTTAGCTTCATCATCACCCCAGGCTTCCATGCATCGCTGACATACAGCAACTTCCAGTTCATGAATTACATGGCAGGACGTTCTACCAATGAAGTCATCGCCCTATCAGCCATCATCTGGTCAACCGTTATATTCGTGCATTCTTTCTATACATTAGGTTCCACCATCTTTAGTAAGTATGCTCTTCTGATTACCACCGGCATTGGAATCGTACTAATATATATTAGTGGTTATAGTCTGAAAGATGCTGGCATCAATATTAGCATCAATGACGGAACAGATACCTTCTGCTATAACAGTCTGATATATGCAGCCATACTTCTCGTATTGTCAGCTATCTGCTATCTATCTTCTTACAAACTATTCACTCGTATGCAAGTTATCAACAACAAGTGGATAAACATTTAAAATCGCATCATCATGAACAAGAAATTCGATATACATAGATTAGGAATGGTTCTCAGTTGGGACCTCCACACCTATTGGAAAAAATACTTAGGCATCACGATAGGTTTAGCCATCGCCATCTCTTTATTCTATCTCATGCAGCTCCATTCATTAAGTTGGATTATGGATTATCATCGTTGCGAAGAACTCTATCACGAAAATTTTTATAACAGAATGAGTGGAATCCCTATGGGGTTTACCGTTTTCGTATTCTTCGGCTTAGCCACTTGCATTTTCTTCAATATGAAGAGCAAGACGGATCGTGCCAACTTCTTGATGCTCCCTGCCAGCAATATAGAGAAATTCGTGGCTCGGTTGTTGATCATGAGCGTGGGAGGTATCGTAATAACCAACGTGGCATCTGCCATAGCCGACTTGGTTCAATTGGCCTTTAGCTTCTATATGACTCCAGGTTATCACGACAGTGTAACTATCGCAGCTTTTAAATTATGGGCCAACGCTGGGTGTAGCAAACCCGTCCAAACTCTCATTTTCAGCCGTAATGTAGATGTTTTCTGCTTAGCGTGGAGTCTCATTATTCTCTTCCATTCCCTCTGCACATTGGGCGGCACCATCTACCGCAAACATCCAATGATCCTCACCGCATGTACAGGTATTGTGTTGGGATTTATCTTTACATTTGGTTGCATGAAACTAGCAGAATGGGGATTCTTTGATTTGTTCCCTTCTTTCGACTACGATAATGAGACAACCCATAATTGCATTGCCTTCTTTTGGTCGGGTATCTACCTAGGAATGGCTACCGCTTGCTATTGGGTGTCTTACAAGATATTCAGTCGTATGCAAATTATCTGCAACAAGTGGATCAATCTCTAGAAAAAAGTATTCTATTTTTTGTAGTAAAACAAGGTTTTAAACACTCTAAAGGTTATAAGCTGTATGAATTTCAGTAATGACAAAGCAATATACATTCAGATAGCCGAGCGCTTATGCGATGAAATCTTGGCTGGAAAATACAAGGAAGACGAACGAATACCGAGCGTCAGGGAGTACGCCGTACTCTTGGAGGTGAATGCCAATACCACCGTGAAATCGTATGATCTCCTGGCAGGCGAAGGCGTTATCTACAACAAGCGAGGCCTTGGCTATTTCGTTTCGGCAGGAGCCAAGAAGCAAATCAAGAAGGCTCGCAAGCAGGAGTTCATGAAAGAACGCTTGCCTGAATTAGCTCGTCAGATGGCTCTGCTCGACATTTCCATCGACGAAGTAAAGGACGAACTGGAAAAAGCACTCCAAAAACAAGCAGATTTTTTATAGATTGCAACTTTTGAGGCTTTGCATTCGTCTAAACGATAAATTCTAATCAACATAATGATATAATGATTCACTTAAAAGACATCAACAAGACCTACCAGGGCGCCCAACCACTCCATGTGTTGAAGGGCATTAATCTCGACATCGAGCGTGGCGAATTTGTCAGCATCATGGGTGCCTCTGGTTCAGGCAAATCCACCCTATTGAATATATTGGGAATCCTCGACAACTATGATTCGGGCGAGTACCTGCTCAATAACGTGCCTATCTGGAACCTCAGTGAGACACGTGCCGCCGAATATCGCAATAAGATGATTGGATTTATCTTCCAGTCGTTCAACCTCATCTCGTTTAAAACTGCCGTGGAAAACGTAGAATTGCCATTATTTTACCAGGGAGTGAGTCGTCGCAAGCGCCATCAGATGGCGATGGAATATCTCGACCGCTTAGGTTTGGCGCAATGGGCCGACCACTACCCTAACGAGATGTCGGGAGGTCAGAAACAGCGTGTTGCCATCGCTCGAGCCCTCATCACCAAGCCTCAAATCATCCTTGCCGATGAACCTACGGGCGCACTAGATTCCAAGACCAGTGTGGAGGTGATGGACCTCTTGAAAGAACTGCATCAAAAAGACGGTATGACCATTGTCGTGGTAACACACGAAAGTGGTGTGGCCAACGAGACAGACAAAGTGATTCACATCAAAGATGGACTCATCGGAAACATTGAAGAGAATTATGACCACCATCTAGTTAGCAAGGACTACGTGAAATAAGGCTTATGAGAGAATTAATCAAAGAAATCTGGAGCACATCGAAACGCAACAAGTTGCGCACTTCATTGACAGGTTTTGCCGTAGCTTGGGGAATCTTCATGCTGATATTCCTCCTAGGCGCTGGCAATGGACTAATCAATGCCCAGTTGCAACAAAGTGATCGCTTCCTTGCCAACTCAATGATGGTATTTGGTGGCAGAACCTCCAAGGCATACAATGGTTTGAAGGAAGGACGTAGCATCACTCTCAACGACAAGGATATGCTCATCAGCAACACCACCTACGGTCATCTCATTGGGGATGTGGGAGGACAACTAGAGCAAAGCGACATTAACATTTCCTACGGTGACAATTATGTGGCTAGCCAGACACTTACAGGTGTTTATCCTTCCCATACCAAGATAGATAAGACGGAACTCATTGCCGGTAGATTTATCAACGACATCGACCAGAAGCAACGTCGAAAGGTGGTGGTACTGAGCAGAGGACAAGCCAAGGAGTTAGCTAAGGACTACCGTGCGCTTGTTGGCAAAAATGTAAAGGTCAACGACCTTTCGTTCAAAGTGGTAGGCATCTACAAGGACGATGAATCCCGCCAAAACACTGAAGCCTTCTCTGCCTTCTCTACCGTAAAAACCATTTATGCCAAAGGTGACGAGGCAGGCAATATCGAATTCACCCTCAAGAATTTGAAAACAGAGAAACAGAACAAAGACTTTGAGAAAAACTACCGTGCCAGTATCAACACCAATCATCAAGCAGCTCCCGATGACGAGCGAAGCATCTGGTTATGGAACCGATACATGGACAACATTCAGATGAATCAAGGTATCGCCATCATCCAGACAGCACTTTGGATAGTAGGTCTTTTCACTCTGTTGAGCGGTATCGTAGGCGTTAGCAACATCATGCTCATCACTGTGAAAGAACGCACGAGAGAATTTGGTGTTCGCAAGGCGATAGGTGCCAAGCCCTGGTCGATATTGAAGCTCATCATCACCGAAAGCATCATCATCACGAGTTTCTTCGGATACATCGGCATGATATGTGGTGTGGCGGCAAATGAGATAATGGATGCTACCATTGGTCATACCACGGTTGATTCCGGTCTCTTCAAAGCTACCATATTCGTGGACCCAACGGTGGGCATCGGCACTTGTATCGGAGCCACCATCACCATTGTTATCGCAGGTACTATCGCTGGACTGATTCCTGCCATCAAGGCAGCACGCATCCGACCGATAGAAGCACTGAGAGCAGAATAAAATAATAATTGATTATGAGATTCGACTTAGATACATATAAAGAAATACTCGACACCATTACAAGGAACAAGAGCCGCAGCCTATTGACAGGCTTTGGTGTATTCTGGGGCATATTTATGCTCATCGCCTTGATGGGTGGCGGACAAGGCTTGAAGGAGTTGTTACAAAACAACTTTGCCGGTTTTGCCACGAATACCGCTGTCATCTGGGCACAAAACACCACGAAACCCTACAAAGGCTTTAACAAGGGGCGCGCTTGGAACATGGATATGAACGACCTACAACGACTCCACCAGCAAGTTCCCGAACTAGATGTCATCACCCCACTTCTCTTCGGTGGCAGAAAGACGGTAGTATTTGGCGATAAAACCTTCAGTGGTTCCACCCAAGGCGTGAATCCCGACTATGCCCAGGTATCTGCCCCCAAACTATTCTATGGCAGATACATCAATGAGATGGATGTTCGACAACAGCGCAAGGTATGTGTCATCGGTAAACAGATATACAAAAATCTCTTCCCTGGCGGTGGAGATCCTTGTGGCAAAAGCGTAAGAGTGGATTCCACTTATTATACTGTGGTGGGAGTAGATTATCACTCAGGCAATGGTGTCAACCTAGGAGGTCGTGCCGATCAAACTATCACATTGCCCCAATCCGTGCTTCGTACCGCTTACAATAGAGGTAATGCCGTGGACATCATTGCCGTTACAGGTAAACCGGGGGTAGTGATGAGTACGTTGGCTACTCGTATGCGTCAGACGATAGCTCGTCCACATAGCATCGACCCGACAGACGAAAAAGGACTGACGGTATTCAATACCGAAGTGCTCTTCCAAATGATAGACAACTTGTTCAAGGGTGTCAATTTCCTCATCTGGATGGTGGGTATCGGAACCCTCTTGGCTGGTGCCATCGGTGTGAGCAACATCATGATGGTGACAGTAAGAGAACGAACCACAGAGATTGGTATTCGTCGAGCCATCGGAGCCACCCCTAAGATGATTCTCTCTCAAATCATTTCTGAGAGTATTATCCTGACATTGGTAGCAGGTATGAGCGGTATCCTTTTCGGAGTGGCTATCTTGCAAATGCTAGAAATGGCAAATACGGAAGATGGGATTGTTTCCACCCATTTCCAAGTAAACTTTTGGACAGCCATCTTCTCTGCCGTCTTGGTTTGCATCTTGGGAGGTCTTGCAGGCTTAGCTCCTGCCTGGCGAGCCATGAGCATCAAGCCAGTGGATGCCATGAGAGACGAGTAAACAATGTTAAGTGTTGAATGTTAAATGTTAAGTTATAACAGAAAATAAAAGATATTCAAGATATGAAAAAGTATTCAAAGTTGATTGTTGCGGCGATTGTCGCATTGATTTTCATCGGAACCTTCGTGTTCCTTTACCAGAAGTCACAACCTAAGCCTACGGAGTACAACGAGTTGACACCGAAGATGGCTGATGTATTGAAAACAACAGTGATAACCGGTAAGATTGAACCTCGCAACGAGGTGAACGTAAAACCTCAGATTAGTGGTATCATCACCGAGATTTGCAAGCAAGCTGGTGATTACGTGCAGGCTGGCGAGGTAATAGCCAAGGTAAAGGTAATTCCAGACATGGGACAGCTCAGTAGCGCCCAGTCTCGTGTTCGCTTGGCGGAAATCAACTTGAAGCAAGCACAAGTGGATTATGGTCGTGAGGAGAATCTCTATAAGAAACAATTGGTTAGTGCCGATGAGTTTGATAAAATCAAGCAAGCCCTGAAACAAGCTCGTGAGGAAAAAAGTGCAGCTGAGGATGCTCTCGAAGTAGTTCGCGACGGTGTGAGCAAGAGCAATGCCAGCGCTTCTTCCACTCTCATCCGCTCTACCATCTCAGGTATCATCCTCGACATCCCTGTGAAGGTGGGTAATTCAGTCATCCTTGCCAACACCTTCAATGATGGTACCACCATTGCTAGTGTGGCCAACATGAACGACCTCATCTTCCGTGGCAACATCGATGAGACGGAAGTGGGCAATCTCGTGGTAGGAATGCCAATGAAGATTACTATCGGAGCCATGCAAGACTTGAAGTTTGACGCCGACCTGGAGTACATTTCTCCTAAGGCTGTGGAAAACAATGGTGCCAACCAGTTTGAGGTAAAGGCTGCCGTTCGCTCTGTGCAAGGAGGCAAGATTCGTTCGGGCTATAGTGCCAATGCCGAGATTGTACTTGCCAAGGCTATGCACGTGCTCACTGTGCCCGAGAGTGCCATCGAGTTTAGCGGCGACTCCACCTTTGTATATGTGATAAAAGGTACAGGCAAGGAAAAGACCTACGAGCGCAAGGCCGTGACAACCGGATTGAGCGATGGTGTGAACATCGAAATCAAGAAAGGTTTGTCATTAAAAGAAAAAGTGCGTGGTCCTGAGATTGTTGCTGACAATAAGGACGAGGACTAATTTCCCATGTTTTAATTCAATTGTGAAGTTTATGAATTCTAAATCAATCATCATCATAGCAGTTTTGGCATTGGCTCCCCTGAGCCAAGTCTCTGCCCAAAAGCAATGGACCTTGCGCCAGTGCGTGGATTATGCTATCGCTCACAACATCAGTGTAAAGCAGATGCAGAATACTCGTGAACAGCAAGCCATTCAACTCAACACCAACAAGAACTCTCGCCTACCCGACCTCAACGCCACAGCAGGTGAGAACATCTCTTTCGGTCGTGGTCTTACAGCTCAAAACACGTATGAGAACCATACCACGAGCAGTACTTCTTTTTCTATCGGCACATCCGTGTCTCTCTTCGACGGAAACAGAATCAGCAACAACATCAAGTTGAGCCAGCTCAACCTAGATGCAGCCGATGCCGACCTAAGCAAGGCTCGCAACGATTTGAGCATGAACGTGGCAAAATCATACATCGAAGTACTGAACGATATGGAAGTCATCGACGTGGCAAGATGTCAGGTTAGCATCGACTCCATGCAAGTAGAGCGTCTGAAGGTCATTGTGGCAAACGGCAAGGCTAGCGCTGCCGAACTTTCTCAACAGAAAGCCACACTCGCCCAAAGCCTGTTGACTTTGACCAATGCAAAGAATAACTATCAGTTAGCATTGCTCGACCTCTCCCAGCTTCTAGAACTCCCTTCCCCTGAAGGTTTTGCCATTGTTCGCCCTGACGCATCCCGCATCAATCCCGAAGGTTATATTCCTGCATCGCCTAACATCGTGTATGCCGATGCCTTGGGCATCAAACCAGAGATCAAGGCACAGCAATTACGCGTGAATGGGGCTGACTACTCCATCAAGATAGCCAAGTCGGCACTTTATCCTCAGCTTTCCTTCAATGCAGGATTGGGTAGCAACTACTACAAGACCAGCGGATTTGATGCCGAATCATTCGGCAAACAGTTGAAGAACAACTTTAGCCAGTACCTCGGTTTGAGTCTCAATGTACCTATCTTCAACCGCTTCGCCACTCGCAACAATGTTCGCTCCGCCCAGCTCGACCGTGACAATCAAGCACTCAAGCTCGAAGATACCAAGAAGAATCTCTACAAGGAGATACAGCAAGTGTATTACAATGCCCTTGCCGCCGAAGCCAAGTTTACGAGTAGCAAGCAAGCGATGCAGAGCAATGAGGATGCCTTCCGTTTGACGCAAGGCAAATATGAGAACGGAAAGGCAAACATCACCGAGTTTAATGAGGCCAAAAACAACCTCTTGAAATCACAAAGCGACATGGTGCAAGCCAAATACGAATATCTCTATCAAAACAGCCTCCTTGATTTCTATCGAGGAAAAGAATTAAACTTCTAATGATTTCTTAATGAGGGCATATCATTTTATAAAACAATGATACGCCCTCATTTCTTTGCGCAAAAGTCTGTCTTTGTGCAATTTAAGTCCTAATTTGGGTCACCTGCAAACAGGTTAGTACACTTGATTTCCATCTCATCACCAGCAGGAGACTTCAATATAAGTCTCTCAACTTGCCAACCTGTGGGAGCTTGCTTATCTGGGGCTAAGCTCTCCTCTACTGTCAAAGCGACAAATTCGCCTTCACCTAACTTCTTGCTTTCATTTGGTTGAATCTTACTTGAACGATAAGATTTCTTGAACTCGACGAGCCAGTCATAATCCACTGCCTCGTCCTTACAATACTTACGCAAACTACGACCCTTTCGATTTTGGTTGTAGTCTTGCATTACTTTTTCGAAATATTCCCTTGTTTCCATTATCAATGAATTTTGATTTCGGATGCAAAGGTAATATATTATAAGGTCGCAGCCATACGGTCTAACGATGATTTACCA
>CAVKNU010000062.1:0-13271 GCA_963657465.1 Lachnospiraceae bacterium | reverse complement strand
ATTCAAGTTTTTTATTCTACTGGCTTATAATTCGAAAATTTTATCTAAATTTGCGGGGTAAATATATAAACAACGATGAAAAAAATAATTCCTGTATTCTTGGTCATTGCTATGATGGGGGCTTGGGTGTCGTGTAAGGAAAAGCAGAAAAAGGACATCATTATCACTCATAAGCAAGTGAAACCTGCGCCAAGGAAAACTCAAAAAATGAGTGAGTACGAACAGACTCGTGATGTAGAATGGGTCGGTTCTAGTTATCAAGTTGTAGTGAAACGGAAGGCAGATGCTAGCTTGCCGCTTGTACAAGTGGATGCCAATACTCGATATTATGATAATACAATCTCTGTTCGCATTTTGCGTAAAGATGGTACTGAATTTTTTAATAGGACATTCAAGAAAACGGATTTCACAGCCTATTTGGATCATGATATGCAAAATGCAGGTGCATTGTTGGGAGTTGTGTTTGTAAAAGCAGAAGGTGATTGCCTTTTCTTTGCAGCGAGTGTGGGATCTCCAGATGTGACAAGCGACGAGTATGTGCCTTTGGTTGTGAAAATATCTCGTATGGGAACAGTTTCTATAACGAAAGATTCGCAGTTGGATACAGATGGTGATGAAAAAACCTCATCCGAAGAAGAGGATGAGGTTTGAGGTTATTTGAAAAGTTTCTTATAGTCTTTGTCGAAACTTTGAGGGTGTCGTCCAATAAATAGAATGTTAAGCAAACAGTTGGCTGCTAATTCTATGTCATTAAGGTCTGCACCCTTTCCTTTTTTAAGTTCTTTTCCAAGACAAGCGTCCCATGTCGTATTGAAACTGTTGTCGTCTGCTCCAACAATCATGTCATTGGAATTAGGATCTTCCATTAGCTCATAACGGATGGTCTTCTTAGACATGACAGGTTGAATGCGGCATAACATATCAAATGCTTTCTTAAAAACATCACGATGTAGATGGGCATTTGGAAACATCTCATTGACTGTTGGGAATAATTCCTCAAAGTCGAATGCTTGCAATAGCTGATATAGTTTCATACCTTAAGTAAAAAGTCTTATACTTGTTTAGAACTTAGCCATTTTGATGGCATCAATTGCACATTCATCACCTTTGTTGCCGAGTTTTCCGCCACTTCTGTCTTGAGCTTGCTGTAAATCGTTGGTGGTAAGCAAGCCATAGATAACGGGAATCTCTTGTGTTGCGTTGAGGCGTGCAATGCCATAAGTAACACCTTGGCAGATATAGTCAAAATGTGGAGTTTCTCCACGGATGACACATCCTAAGATGATAACTGCATCATATCCGCCATTTAACACCATTTGGTGAGCTCCATAAACCAATTCGAAACTTCCAGGTACAGTCTTTACATGGATGTTTTCTGAAAGTGCACCATGTTTTTCTAATGTCTTTACTGCACCTTCGAGCAATGCTCCTGTGATCTCAGGATTCCATTCTGCAACGACGATACCAAAGCACATGTTGCTAGCATCAGGTACTTTGGTAAGGTCGTAATCTGACAAATTATGAAGTGCTGTTGCCATTTTTAGTTAGAAGCTCTTTCAATATACTTATCAATCTCTGAGCTCTGAACAAGCATAGAGTTAACATACTTCTTCTTGATGTCCTGATAGATGCTTAATGCATCGCTCTTCTTGCCTTGACTTTCCAAAATTTCTCCAGCTTTAATCAAAAATGTAGGAGAAAGACTGTTGTTGGTATTGTCATCAGCTTTGCTATCTGCCATGGAAGCTGCTTTCTTGAATGCCTCAACAGCTTTGTCGAGTTGCTTCAAGTGTGCATATGCATCACCCAATGCTGCTTCTGCAGCAGGACTGATCATTTGATCTCCCTTAGAAGAGAAAGACTCCAAATTCTTTTGAGCTTCTGCCCATTTCCCGAGATTAGCATAGCAAAGACCTGCATAAAGGTTTGCCAAGTTTGCTGCTTTTGTGCCACTGTAATCACTCGCAATTTTAGCAAAACCGACATAGCCTGCACCATCACCATTCAGGGCCTGGTCATACATTTCATTGTTGAAATATGTTTGGCCTTTTCCCAACATTGTGCTAGCTTTGTCCTCGCGAGGACCTGCGATCTGTGACATGTAAACGAAAATACCTGCAATGATTACAATGATAGCAACCACTGCGATAGCGATGACCTTCTTATATTTCAAAAAGAAGGCTTCATGAATGTTTAGGCTCTCATTCATTTCTGGAGCCTGTGAATTGTTATTTGCCATTTTTTATTTATTGTTTTTTATTATTCCACACTTTAGGTTGCAAAAATACGTAATTTTATTCACATATTGAAATTTATCTACTACTTTTTTCGTTTTTTGGGCTTTTTCTATTAACTTTGCACTCTATAAGCTCTATAGAACGTATGATTTTAAAAAATATTTCCATAATCAATTATAAGAACATCAAGGCTGCCAACTTAGAGTTGTCATCCAAGATTAATTGTCTTATTGGCCATAATGGTGTGGGCAAGACTAATTTTTTGGATGCAATTTATTATCTTTCTTTTTGTCGTAGCGCTTATAGTCCGATCGATTCACAGGTGATATGCCATGATGAGAATTTCTTCATGCTTGAAGGTTGTTATGAAACAGATAGTGGAGATCAGGAGGATGTTTATTGTGGCATGAAACGTGGTGCAAAAAAACATTTTAAGCGAAATAAAAAGGAGTATAAACGCTTGTCGGAGCACATTGGCTTGATTCCTTTGATATTTGTATCTCCTTCGGACATATCTTTGATAGAAGGAGGTAGTGAGGAACGTAGGCGATTGATGGATGTTGCGATTTCTCAATACGACCATTCTTATATGGAATATTTGAGCAATTATAATAAGGCTTTACAGCAGCGCAATGTTTTGCTCAAGATGGAAGAAGAACCAGATTCTGCCCTCTTGGATATTTGGGAACAAGAGATGGCTCGTAATGGAGAAATGATTTTTCATAAACGCAATACTTTTATTAATGAGCTACTCCCTGTCTTCCAGAAAATGTATCAATATATCTCTGGAAATAGAGAGCTTGTACAATTGAAGTATGTGTCTCATTGCCAGAGAGGTCCGTTGTTGGATGTTATACAGAGAGATCGTTTTAAGGATCGGGCTGTTGGATACTCTCTTCATGGTGTACATCGTGATGATCTGGAAATGCTTATCGGTGATTATCTGATGAAACGTGAGGGAAGTCAAGGTCAAAACAAAACTTTTGTCTTGGCATTGAAGTTGGCACAGTTTAGTTTTTTGAAGGGAACATCTTCAAGTACGACACCGTTATTGCTTCTTGATGACATTTTTGACAAACTTGATGCTCAACGAGTGGAGTCGATTATTGATTTGGTGTCGGGAGATAATTTTGGGCAAATATTTATTACGGATACAAACCGCGAACATTTGGACCAAATCTTGCATAATATGGATGGAGATTATAAAATCTTCTTTGTGGAAAATGGAGATATAGAATTAAAGGAAGAAAACAATTATGTTTAGAAGAAAAGTTCGTTCGTTGTCAGAACTCTTGCCTGAAATCCTACGTAATGAAGGATTAGAAACACCTCTCCAGCAACGACGTTTGATAGATTGCTGGACAGATGTGGTTGGTAAACCAATCGCCCAATATACAGGAGAGCGTTTTATTAAGAATCAAACTCTATATGTTAAGATACTGAATGCTGCTTTACGTGCAGATTTAACAATGAACCGTAGCTTATTGGTAAAACGTCTTAATGAGCATGTAGGGGCTCAAGTGATAGCAGATATTCGTTTCTATTAGATATGATTTCATCCATGATGATGTCATAAGAATCTATGGGTAATTGGCTTGTCATTTGAAAGCCAAAACATATACCTATCTTGTATGTATGGGGAAGTGATTCCAAAAGCCTGTCATAATAGCCTCTTCCTCTTCCTAATCGGTTGCCTTTTAAATCAAAACTCATACCCGGAATGATGGCAACCTCTAGCTTAGAATAGTTCCTTTTTTGTAAGAGTTCTCCAGCAGGCTCTAGGATATGAAATGAATTTTCTTTCATGTCTTGGGGGCTCGTGTATTTACGAATCTCCATGTCTTGCTCATTGATTACGACAGGAAGATACACTTGCTTGCCATTCTTTATTAACTCTAGAATATATTCATGTGTATTCACTTCATCAGGAAGTGAATAATAAAATAAAATGTTCTTTGCTTTTTGGATGATAGGATGTTGGCGAATTTGTCGGATGATGTCAAGCGACAATTCTTCCAATTGTGCTTGGGAGAATTGGCGCTTTCTATTTCGAATTAATTGCCTTAATTCTTTTTTGTTCATATTCTTTTTGTTTTATGCTCCTGCTAGCATAGGAAGATAGCTGTGTAGCGAACGATAATTGTAAGACTTACTTATGCTAGCAACCTTTCCCTTTTTCGTTTCAACAGGCTTCTTAGGAAATGCGGCATGGGTGCGAAACACCTCTAATGTCTTGTTGATGACAGGGTCTTCCAGATTGATGTATTGATTCCATGCTTGCTCGTCCAAGATGTTATAGATGATGCGACTATCGATAACTCGTTCTAATAGATTGTGGGATTTGCGTATCAATAGATTTCGACGTTGCAAGCCATGTTTGTCAGCGTAGGTGGCGAATTTATCTACTATGTTTTGTTTTTGCAAATAATCTGCCAACTCCATCATTTCTTTGAAATTATTGAGCTTTGGACGGTTGTCATCTGTGTAGGTGAAGGCAAACTGAAGGATTAAACCACTCAAGCTAGCTTCCTTGAAATAAGAAGTCATACCCAGCGTGTCTTCTGGAACAAAGATGTCAGGTGTAATGCCACCACCACCATATACGACGCGCCCTAATCCCGTATGGTATGCAGGACCTGTGTGCTTGATGCTATCTTGTGAGAAAAACTCTCCATGCTGGTAGCGGGTAAGCAAATCTTGCTCATAATCTTTATCATCTCCAAGAGTATATGGCTTTTGAATGCATCGTCCTGAAGGAGTATAGTAACGTGCAATGGTTAGGCGAATCATACTATGGTCAGGGAATTCAATTTGTTGTTGTACCAATCCCTTGCCGAAAGAACGACGTCCGATGATGGTAGCACGGTCATTGTCTTGCATGGCACCTGCAAAGATTTCTGCAGAAGATGCAGATCCTTCATTGATAAGTACGACCATTGGTATGTTTTGGTACGAACCCTTGCCATCGCTTCTATATTCTTGGCGTGGAGATTTTCTTCCTTGCGTATAGACTATCAACTTCTTGTCTGCCAAAAATTCATTTGCCATGTTGACTGCAGCCGAAAGGTAACCACCAGAGTTGTCTCTTAAGTCGATACAAAGATTTTTAAAGCCGTCTTGTGAGAGCTTGGCAAGTGCAATAAGCATCTCGGGATACGTGTTTTCACCAAAATTCTTGATGCGAATATATCCTGTGGTCTCATCAAGCATATAGGCAGCTGTTACGCTTTTTGTTGGTATTTCTCCTCGAGTAACGGTGAAAGTTTGTATTTTCTTACTTCCATATCTTACCACACCAATGCTAACTTTAGTGTCTTTTGGACCTTTCAAACGGTGTTGAGCTTCTTGGTTGTTAACAATCTTCCCAACAAACTTCTTTCCATCTACCATAACAATTTTATCACCTGCTAGCAAGCCTGCTTTTTCAGCAGGACCATTTTGGATAACATTTTGTATATGTATTGTGTCGTTGCGAATAACAAACTCAATGCCTACACCAGAGAAAGAGCCCTTTAAGTCATCGGTGGCGGCTGCTGCATCTTTGGCACTGATATATACAGAGTGTGGGTCAAGTTCAGAAAGAATTTGCGGAATGGCTTTATCTACCAAAGAATCAATGTTAACTTGATCGACATATTGGTCGTCAATAATGTGCAAAAGATTGTTGAGCCGGTTGCTGCCACTATTGATAATATTGAGTCGATTGCCAGAAAAATGATTCGAGAAGAATGAGCCAATAGCGATGCCAATCACGACACAAAGGGCCATGAGCATCGGCATGTAACGATTTGTCTTATTCTTGTTCATAACTATACTAACTTACTTTTATTGTGCTTATTTTATTACTGTTTGTTTTCCTCTTGCTCGTCTGTGTCAAGATATTCCACCTTGATGCCTGCCCTCTCCATGAGTTCAATTCCATCATTGAGACGGTATTTCTCTGCATACACAACTCTTTTTATACCTGCTTGTATAATGAGTTTGGCACATTCAATACAAGGGGATGCTGTAACATAAAGCGTACTTCCTTCACTATTGTTACTGCTTCGTGCAAGTTTGGTAATGGCATTGGCTTCTGCGTGTAGCACATAGGGCTTGGTCACGTTGTTTTCTTCACATACGTTTTCAAACCCACTAGGAGTGCCATTGTAGCCATCACTGATAATCATCTTGTTTTTGACGACCAATGCCCCTACTTGCCTACGTTTGCAATAGCTGTTTTCTGCCCAAATCTTTGCCATTCGCAAATAGCGTAGGTCAAGTTTCTGTTGTTTGTCCTCCTTGTTCATATTGCTACTTATTGGTTTGAATTTCATTTCGTTCTAACAACGCATCGATGGTAGGTTCTTGACCACGGAATCGTTTATAGAGAGTCATCGGGTGTTCTGTGCCACCTTTTGAAAGAATATTGTCTCTAAAACTTTGTGCAGTCTTTTTATCAAAGATGCCATTTTTCTTGAATACACTAAATGCATCGGCATCGAGCACTTCTGCCCATTTATAACTGTAGTATCCAGCGGCATACCCACCCGCCATGATATGAGAAAATTGGGTTGTCATGCAAGTATTTGGCAATTGTGGAGTTACCATTGCTTTTTCCCAAGCTTTTTTCTCAAATGATATAATATCTTCATCGAAAGAATCAGTCTTGGTGTAGTAGCCCATGTCTAATAAGCCAAAGCTAACTTGTCTTAGACAACTATAGGCAGCCATGAAGTTGCGACTCTTAACGATGCGTTCAATCAACTCGTCAGGAAGTGGTTCACCTGTTTGATAGTGGAAAGCGAATGTGCGCAAAAAATCTTTTTCTATAGCGTAGTTCTCCATGAATTGTGATGGTAACTCTACGAAATCCCACCATACATTTGTGCCAGAGAGACTCTCGAAACGAGTATTGGCAAACATCCCATGTAAGCTATGCCCAAACTCATGCAAGAACGTTTCGACCTCGCCAAGTGTAAGCAGGGCTGGCTTTTCCTCTGTTGGCTTCGTGAAATTCATGACCACGCTAACATGTGGGCGAATGTTATTTCCTTTGTGGTCAATCCATTGGCCTTGAAATTCAGTCATCCAAGCTCCTCCTTGTTTTCCTTTGCGAGGGAAGAAGTCAGCATAGAATACTGCGAGGTAACTGCCATCTTTGTCAAACACTTCGTAGGCTTTTACATCAGGATGATATACAGGAATTTCTTTGTTTTCCTTAAATGTGATGCCGTAAAGTTTGTTGGCTAAGCCGAATACGCCTGTTATGACTTTATCGAGTTGGAAGTAAGGACGGAGCATCTCTGCGTCAAGATTGTACTTTTCCATTTGCAACTTGTGTGAATAGAATCCAAAATCCCATGGTTTCATTTCAAAGTTGCTTCCTTCTAAATTCTTAGCTAGGCTTTCGACCTCCTTAACATCTTGTATCGCAGTCGGTTTGTATGCGGTAATTAAATCGTTGAGCAATTTGTATACATTTTGAACATTGCTAGCCATACGATGTTTTAATACATAGTCAGCATAGGTGTCAAAACCTAAAAGCTGAGCAAGTTCTCTGCGAATATTAATAAGACGTTTGCAGATTTCAAGATTGTTTGCATCATTGTCATGGGTACACTCTGTATTTCTTGCCATGTACATTTCTTTGCGCAATTCTCTTTGTGTGGAGTAGGTCATGAATGGGGAAAAGCTAGGATAGTCGAGTGTGAATACCCATCCTTCCTTTCCTTTTTCTTTGGCAGTCTGAGCTGCTGCGGCAATAGCTGTGTCAGGCAGACCCTCCAATTGTCTTTCGTCTGTGATATGGAGTGTGTAAGCTTTATTTTCTTTCAGTACGTTTTGCGAGAATTGCAAAGCTAGCATGCTAGCCTCTTCTGTTAGCTTGCGTAACTTTTCTTTGCCTTCCTCATCGAGCAAAGCACCACTACGCACAAAGCCATCGTAGCTTGTTTCGAGCAACATCTTTTCTTCTGCTGTCAATTCTCTGTTTGGGTGTTCGTGTACAAATTTAATACGCTCGAATAATTTTTTATTGAGTGTTATGTCATTGGCGTGCTTGGTGAGAATGGGACTTAACTTTTGTGCTAATGCTTCCATCTCATCACATGTCTCAGCACTCATGAGACAGGAGAAAACATTGGAAACTCGACTCAATAGGTCGTAATAATGCTCTCCTTTTTCTGTATCTACACGGGCAATCGTATTCTCAAAAGTAGGCTCTGCCGAATCATTGATAATTTTGTCGGTAGCTTCATCGTCTCTGCGGATTCCCTCCATGAAAGCTTCTTCGTAATCGTCAAGGCAAATACGATTGAATGGCACCGTATTGTGCGGTGTGTTGTAAGGCTCAAAAAAAGGATTGGTTCTATTTACTTTGGTGTTATTGTCAAACATACTAACTTATTTTATATTTATCTGCAAAATTAGTAAAAAAATATGTTATTACCTTATTTGATAACAAATTTAACTTATATTACACTCTTTCCCTAATGATTTATGAGTTTTTCAAGTGCAGGAATATGAATTCGTCCCCGGTAGAGCTGTAATAACTTTTGTTCTTCCATCAAGTTTAAAGCTCTTGAAATGTCTAATCTGCTATCGTTGAGTTCTTCTGCTATTCGAGTCATTTTTATATAAAAAGTTTTCTCACCTGCAGGACGAAGGCAATGAGACTCAAAGAAACGTGTGATGCGTTCGCATAAATTTTTGGGTGGAACTCGTAATACTCTTCGGTTGCTTTTTTGGGTTTGGGTGGAGATTAGGTTTAGCAAGTTTAGGCGGAAAATCTCGAAATCGTCAGATAATTTCATGACATCTTTCTTGCTGATACACATGATGCTGCAATTGCTTTTGGCAATATATGTGCGAGTGAAACGCTGATTGAGTCCGAATATTTGCTCAGGTTGGAAAATTTCGGGAGCAATGATGTCTTCTTCTATGCGATAACAATAATCGTCAGACTCGGTTATGACACAGATTTCGCCATTAAGCAAGAAGTATAGGTGTTGGCAACTGTCTCCATTATGCACAATGAGGGTTCCGTCCTTGTATTTTTTGAAATCAAAGACGGTCTTTCCTGCTACCTCTTGTAAGTCACTGCGACTCATGCCTAGAAAAAGTGGCAGTGCCAATAAGCTATCATATAATCTACTTTCTGACATGTGGCAAGCACTTATACTTTTATTTGTTGATAAGCTTTTGTAGGAATGGAGAATACCAGATTTTGTTATTGCCATTTTCATCAGCATAGATGAGGTAGGCATGAATATCTGGATGTTGGTCTAATATTCTTTTTGCACCTTTTAGACCTAGTACCATGAAGGATGTAGCATAGGCATCCGCTTCTGCGCAAGTCTTGGCTAACACAGTGGCAGATAAGATGTTATGTTGAACAGGATAACCTGTTTGCGGATCGATGGTGTGGGCGTATTTTTTTCCATTTTTATAATAGAAATTTCTATAATTTCCGCTAGTAGCCATTGCTATGTCTGTTACCTGGATGATGTTTTGTATTTCATTGCTAGTGTTGAGGGAATCGTCCGTAGGCTTGTTTATGCCAATGCGCCAAGAAGTCTGCTTGTCATTTTGACCGCTAGTGACGATTTCTCCCCCAATCTCTACCATGAAGTTTTGAATACCCTTTTTCTTTAAGTAGCGAGCCACAACGTCACTACCATATCCTTTGGCTATGGCGGAACAGTCAAGCATAGTTCGGTTGTCTTGTTTTTTGATATGGTTGTTTATCAATGCTATTTTTTTATAACCAATATAAGACTTGATGCTGTCTATGGCTCCTTGGGTTGGCTCAATTCCTTTTTTGAATCCGAATCCCCAGGCATTGACCAATGGAGCTACAGTTATGTCGAATGCTCCATGAGTCTCTTTTGAAATGCTCTCTGCAAGAAGATATACTTCCTTAAACATGGCATTGACGGCGACATCTTCATTCTTGTTTATGCGAGAGATGATAGAGGTCTTGTTGAATGGAGAGAGCGAATTGTCCACTTTCTGTAATTCTGCTTCTAATTCAGACTGTAAATCTTCATCACTTTGGTATGTGAAATGATATACTGTACCGAATACGAATCCAGTGTTATGTTGGTATGGCGTAACCGATTGTTGGCGAATGATGGCTATTGAGCCTAATAGCAAGATAAGCAAAAAGGGTATTTGCCATAAGAGTTTCTTTTTCTTCATGCTGATTTAGTTATGTGATTACAATTCGAAAGTGATATTGAATGTACCTCCAAATCTAGAACTCCCTTGTTTGCCAAAGCCAGGGACGTACCAAGTATTTCCTATGTCTCCGTCGTTTCTGAACAAACGGCGTTTGTATCTGAGACTCCATCCCATGCGAACCGGGCCCCAAATTTGTGCATCTACTCCAATGACTCCTTCTAGCCAATGGTAATAGCATGATACATCTGTGGCTTCATAAGGTGTTTCTCCTCCCCAAATGGGATCATGTACGTTGGGACCTTTCATGTCAAACTTGTAGGAGGTAAATCCATATCTGAATCCACCATAGAGTCGGTAGATGTCATGCTTGTTTTTCAAAAGGTTCCAATCAACACCGATACGTGCATATGGTGCACTCGTCTTGTAGTTGATTCTTGTGGATTCATCATTGGCGTCTGCCTTTCCATAGCCGAGTTCAAATACAGGATAATATTTGTCTTTTAGGTTGATGCGGAGTCCTGCTTCGTATTGACCATAATCGCTGACAGCCATCTGTATGGGACCAACCAAATCAATACTCACTGCAATTCCCTTGAAAAAAGCAGTGGTATCGGGTGCTTCCTTTACAATATTTTTCTTTTGTTGGCCATAAGCGGATATGCCGTTGAGTAGCAGAAAACTACTGATAGCGATGGCCGAAATATATGTAGAAATGTACCTTTGTCGCATCGTAATTTACGTCTTTGTGGTTGATAACTATAGAATCAATTTTGTTATGAGTTGTGCTGACTCCTGTGATCGTGTGGAAGAACGAAGGGCTGCAATCTACTGACTCGAAATGAGGTCGGTTTTCTTTGGAAACTCTTACGGTATCAACAAAAACACGATGGAGGGTGTCACGCATTTCAAAGTAGAAAATATCCTCAGGTTGGGAATAACTCATTGGAAGCATAAAACTATCCACTGCCACATCTTTATTGATGAGCACACTGTCGTTGCCTTCCATACGAAGGGTGGAGATGGTTAGGGTGTCGGCAAGTGTCGTCATGCTCCCTCCCAGTTTATACTTGGTATATACTGTGTTGTTGAGTGGACAATCTAATGTCGTGCATCCTACCATCATCAAGATGGCAAGGCATATTATTGGAATTATTTTCCGCATCTTAGTTCCTTTTCTATTTGATAATCATTACGGTTTGGATTTTGGCGGCTAATGAGATCTCCCAAAAAGCCTGCCAAAAAGAACTGACTGCCTAATAACATCGCTGTAAGGGCAATGAAGAAGTAAGGCGAATCGGTGATGAGGTGCCCATAGATGCCGTTGCTTAAATCTATGGCCTTGTCTATGCCTAACCCGATGAGAGCTAAGAATGCAATGAAGAACACCATACTTCCTAAGAAACCAAATACATGCATAGGCTTCTTGCCAAAATTGCTAAGGAACCAAAGGGTCATCAAATCAAGGTAACCGTTGACGAACCTGTTCCATCCCATGAACTTGGACTTGCCAAACTTACGTGCTTGGTGATGTACTGGCTTCTCGCCAATCTTGCTGAAACCGGCATTCTTGGCAAGGTAGGGAATGTAACGGTGCATTTCTCCATATACCTCAATGTTCTTAACAACATCACGACGGTATGCTTTAAGGCCACAGTTAAAGTCATGAAGATTGTGAATGCCACTCACTTTGCGAGCTGTGGCATTGAATAGTTTGGTTGGAATGGTCTTGGATAATGGGTCTCCTTGTTTGCGATTCTGCTTGTATCCCGATACCAAGTCATATCCTTCCTGGGTAATCATGCGATACAATTCCGGAATCTCGTCAGGAGAATCTTGTAAATCGGCATCCATTGTAATGACAACGTCGCCTTGTGCTTCTTTGAAACCACAGTAGAGGGCAGGGCTTTTGCCGTAATTACGGCGGAATTTGATACCCTTTACATGTTCTGATTTCGCAGAAAGATCTTCGATGACTTCCCAAGAGCGATCGGTAGAGCCATCGTTGACAAATATTACCTCGTAACTGAAGTCATTGGCTTTCATCACACGGGCTATCCATGCGTAGAGCTCAGGCAATGATTCTTCCTCGTTGAATAGAGGTACAACTACTGATATGTCCATATTTCTTATTGTTGATTGGTAATTTGCTGTTTAACAAGTTTGCGTGACATCAATGCAGCTATGATAGGGCTGAGAATGGCTCCTACCATCAAGTCGATAATCATAAACATGGATGCCCATGCTATAGGCTTCATCATGGTGATAGCCTCTATGACAGTTTTTGCGTCTGTGGCTGTCATTTGGTAAGCTTGCATGACCACTTTGTATTGAGCTTGCAATTGGAACATGAAGTCTGCTGTATTCATGAACCTAAACCAAAGATACTGCACGATGGTGAGTAAAAGCGTGGCATAGAAGAATGTCAATATGCAATAATACAATCCTCTTCTGAATGATATAATACCATCTAGGGCGTAGTCGCGAAAAGACTTGAGACGTTTGGCTACTACGAAAGGGGTGCTAATCGTAAGAATGTTGGACAGCAATCCTAAAAAACTGTTGCCTGGGGAAAAAGCCAGCATACTACATGCAAAACTTACAATCCAAACAGCACCTAATATGGCACCGTCTTGGCGGGCAAAAGCTTTGGTTTGAGCAATTTTTATAAAGTCTATCATTGTCTGTTATATATAATATTTTGCAAAAATACTCATTTTTATTTATATAAGGTGAAGAAATGGAAGAAATTTATATATTGTTAATGAAGAGAGGGGAACTAAAACAAAAAAAAGAGAACTTCCTATAAGGAAATTCTCTTTTTGAGCCTCTTGTCGGATTCGAACCAACGACCCCGAGATTACAAATCACGTG
>CAVKNU010000061.1:0-13295 GCA_963657465.1 Lachnospiraceae bacterium | reverse complement strand
CTTATTCTTTATATAATGTTTTATCAATGATTCGAGCAGGATTACCCACGACGGTGCATCCGTCAGGAACATCTTGAAAGACGACAGCTCCCGCTCCTATTGTCACATAATTGCCAATATGGATTCCTCCAAAGACCGTTGCCCCAGTATAGATTTTCACATCATTGCCAATGGTTGGTCTCCCTCCCTTTCCATTACCCAGTGTCACCATCTGAAGGCAATAAAAGTTGTCGCCTATGGACTCGGCATTCAGATAAGTGGCATAACTATGCTCGAAATGGGCACCCTTACCTATACGAGGGCACCAAATCGTCATCGTGCGCTCAGCGGGAAGCAACCAACTAATCAGAGCCGAGCGATATTCTCCCATGCGATAATAAAAAAGATTGCGAAAAGTACGCTCTCTCGTACATGCCTTGATAAAATTGAAAACGGTAGGTTGGCTGTCTTGAACCTGACACAAATCTGCATCTATCTCCTTCTTGTGAAGCAGATACAAGGCAATGTGCGGAAGCATCCTGACCGCAGAAGCCGAAAGAAGGATGGTCTGTGTTATTGGATTCATTTCGACAGCAAAGGTAATATAATTTATCCGATACACCAAGAGAAAACGGCAAAGTTTTCGCTATCGAGACTTTTATTATTAATAAAGTAAAATAAAAAAGCGCCCTTGCCGTATTTTTTAGTATCTTTGTGCCCGAGAAAGCAGAACTCGCTTTTGCTTCGCTAACAGAGTTAATTGAAGAAAATGAAGAAAATACTGATTGTAGAGGATGACCTCGCCTTTGGAACCATGATTAAGACCTGGTTGGGCAAGAAAGGTTTTGAAGTTGAAAAAGCAACATCTGTTGGGGCTGCATTGAAAATTCTGCAAGAAGCCTCAACAGTAGATTTGATATTGTCGGACTTGAGACTGCCCGACCATGATGGTCTCACCTTGTTGCAATGGATGAGGAAGCACCAGATAAATACTCCTTTTATCGTGATGACAAGTTATGCTGAAGTACAAAATGCAGTACTCGCCATGAAATCGGGAGCTACCGATTATATTGCCAAGCCTTTCCATCCCGATATTCTCCTAGAGAAGATACAAGATGCACTCGCCAGCTCTTCTTCAAAAAATGAAGAAGTAGAGGTTCCTACTTCCCATACAGAAAGTGAAGCTACACCTAAATATATAGAGGGCAATAGCGAAGTGTCGAAGCAACTATATGAATATGTGGCACTAGTTGCTCCTACCCCCATGTCGGTACTTATCCTAGGAGCTAGTGGCACAGGCAAGGAGTACGTGGCTCATCGCATCCATGAGCTCAGCAGCAGAGCTGGCAAGCCTTTCTTTGCCCTCGACTGTGGAGCCATCCCAAGAGATGTGGCAGCCTCAGAATTCTTTGGCTATAAGAAAGGTGCTTTCACGGGAGCAGAACAAGACAAGAAAGGTGCATTCGAAATAGCCAATGGGGGAACCCTGTTTCTTGATGAGATGGGAAACTTAGCCTATGAAGTACAGGTACAACTCCTAAGAGCCTTGCAAGAGAGAAAGATTCGTCCTCTTGGCTCAACCGAAGAAATCGACATTGATATCCGTCTCGTTTGCGCCACCAATGAGAATCTAGCTCAACGAGTAAGTGAAGGTCTGTTCAGAGAAGACTTGTATCATCGCATCAACGAGTTTACGATTTACATGCCAAAATTGAAAGACCGAGGTACAGACCTGTTCCTCTTTGCCGACTTATTTGTCAAGCACGCCAATGAAGAGCTCGGTCGCAACGTCATCGGCTTCGACAGCAAAGCTTCAGAATTGATTGCCTCTTATGATTGGCCTGGAAACTTACGAGAGCTCAACAATGTGATGAAACGTGCTACGCTCCTGACCAAAGGCAAATACATTGGTGTCGCTGAGTTGGAAAAGACCATGAGCCCAACTACCAAGGCCGAGCCATTGACGTTGCACGATGAGCAAACCGAACAGCAACGCATAGAAGCTGCGCTTCGAGCCTGCAACGGTAATAAAAGTAAAGCAGCCCAATTGCTTGCTGTGGATCGCAAGACACTTTACAACAAGATGAAAAAGTACAATCTACAATAATTCCCCAACTTTTTGGGGAATTATTCCACACTCTTTCCACACTTTCCACACATACTCGTTTTTGGCACAAGCGAACAAAGCCATTAATTATCAACCACTTATAAATAATCTTCATTTTTTGGCACGCCGATTGTGATATAAGTTAGCGAAGTTAATAACATTATATTCACAAACAAAAAACTATTAGATTATGAAAAAGTTAGTATTCGCAGCTATCGCAGCAGCATTCGTATTCGTGTCAGTAAACAACGCAGTAGCAAACAACAAGATCGAGAATACAGGCATCGCTCCTATCGATACTGTTATTCCTGAGCAGCCAGACACCACTCAGTTGACACCTGAGCTAACTCCAGAGCAGCCAGACTCTACTCAGCAAACTCCTGAGCAACCAGACACCACTCAGACTCCAGTAGAATCAATCGCTATTGCAGAGTAATCACCTTCAAAAAACAGTAATAATACGTCGCTTTTCATAAAAATCTTGCCTTCCCAACATGGGAGAGCAAGATTTTTTGTATTTTTGCACACAAAAAAGCACTAGATGATAAAGAACAACGTCCCTATAAAAGTAGCTATCGGATATGGCGTGGTTGCCATAGTCTTCGTCATGGCTATATATCTTGTGTATAGCAACACCCAGTCAATCCTCAACATCAACAAGGCTTCGCAAGAATATTCCCACAAACGAGATGTGGCTGATAGTCTGATGGCAAACCTGCTGCAAGAAGAAAGAGCGAACCTACAGCAACTGACGCAAGCCTATAGCCAAAACAAGGATGCCAATTTCTTACATCAGAAAGTGGCAAACCTCAATAGTGGAAAGGATTCTGTCTTGGTGCACTCCAAGGCTGCACAAACCCATGAAGCAAAAAAGACTACCGTAGAAGTAGTAAAAACACGCAAAGGTTTCTTCAAAAGACTAGCGGATGCTTTCAAGAAAGAACATACCGACACGCTCAGCATTACCCAAGACAGCAATCAAGTTACCACCGACTCCGTGACTACCCCCATCGATGTTGCTGATAAAGTAGCTGATGTGCTAGCAGAAATCAGTAAAGAGGAAAAGAAAGCTGAGAAAGGAAAAGACAGAGCTGTATCCAAAGAGATTGCCGACCTGCAAATGGTAAATGCCCAATTGGCTTTACGCTCCAATCAACAAATGAACGAACTCAGAGAAAAGGAGAAAGCCTCATTGCAGCAAGCTCTCTACCAAGCCGTAAAAGCACGCAAGGCTTTAATTTACCAAATCAGCTTACTCGCCATCATCGCCATGGGGGCAGCCGTCGTCTTATTGTTATATATATGGAGAGACACAAGGAAAGAACGCATCTATCGAGAAAACTTGGAACGAGCCAAAGAAGAAACCCAGCGCATCATGGAACAGCGAGAGCGCCTTCTCCTTACCATCACACACGACATCAAGGCACCAGCTGCTTCTATTTCGGGATTTATCGATTTGCTCAAAGAATTTGTCACTGACAAACAAGCCCTATCTTACATTCTCAATATCCAGCATTCTGCCCACCATCTATCCCAATTAGTTGGAGCCTTGCTGGATTATCATCTGTTGGAAAACGGACAGATGGAACTGCATCCTGTCAGCTTTTCTCTCAATACTCTGATAACTCAATGTGCAGAAAGTATGCGCTTGAGAGCTGAAGAAAAGGGACTGGAAATCAATTATCAGATAAAGAACAACCCACATCTTGACCTAGATGCTACAACACTGATGTGTCGTGGCGATGCCTTTCGTATCCGCCAAATCATAGACAACCTCGTGAGCAATGCCATCAAATACACAGATGCAGGATACATCCATATTGATGCTAGCATCGAAAAGAAAGAGGAAGGCAGACACCAACTCATATTGATGATTCAAGACACAGGGCGTGGCATGACGACAGAAGAAAGCCAAAAGATATTCCGCGCGTTTACTCGTCTCAAAGATTCACAAGGCATAGAGGGAGTGGGGCTGGGACTTTCTATCACTAACGAACTCGTAACTTTACTCAAGGGAAAAATCCATTTACACTCAGAAAAGGGAAAAGGCTCTACGTTTACAGTTATACTTCCGATAGAAATAACAAAGGATTCCGCCACAAGCACCCATCAGCAACATCAGTCCTTCCAAAATCATAAAGTATTGATCCTAGATGATGATCCTTTGCAATTACAGCTGTTGTCAGAAATGCTGAAGCGCTCCACTTCCCCATGGGAAGTCTTTGCTTGCAATCATGTGAGCGATGCCTTGACCGTATTACATCAAGAACACCCTGCCCTCATGATGATGGATATAGAAATGCCAGAGATGAACGGCATCGACTTTATCCAGCACATCAATCATCACAACATGGTTGTCATTGCCATGACGGCTCATGACGCAAGTATTCTGCCACAACTAACAAAAGCAGGATTTAATGATTGTCTGTTCAAGCCTTTCGACCTAGAGAAACTGGGCAAGATTCTCGGAGAAGACTTCAAGGACATTCCTTCTCAACAAGTTTCTTCTCCAACAAAAGAAAAGTTTGCACCCCTCCTGGCCTTTGCTGGCAATGATACCGAGGCTGAAAAAGAAATTCTCTCCAACTTACGAGATGACTTAGAAATTAGTCAACAGAAGTTAGGCGCAGCATCTGAGGGCACCCTCAATCCTAAAGAGATTGCTCAAATCGCCCACAAACTTCAGCCCATAGCCAACATGCTACAATTAACTTGCCAAAAAGAATTGCAAGCCGTTTCACCTGAGCACATACAAGAGCTAGATGGCGATAAGATAAAGGAAGCCATAGAAGTCATACGAAAAAACTTAACACAGACTCTCCGTGAGATTCGAGGAATTATTTCTTAATAAATCCTCGAATCACAAACCAAGCGTGCATTACCAAAGTAACAAACAGTCCATAATGAGTTCTCATCACCTGAAAACGTTCTTTAAGGGAAGCACGATGATTTTGGGTTGTCATTCCCCCATCCAAGAAGTTGGTAATGACTGCCTGAACATTACGAAGAGGAAGATGGCGACGCTTGGATTCCTTCATGATGCGAATACACCAATCGACATCTGCCGAATAGCGATAGTTCAAATCATAAGGAATACCCTTGGCTATATCGGTGCGGACATAAAAAGACTGATGACACACCAACATGCCCCATATAAAAGACCTCCAAGTCAAATGAGCTGGAGGAGCCAAACGACGATGACGAACAAAACGTCCCTCATCGTTTACGATATCCGTATCACCATAAAGCACGCCTGGCAGATTCTCGCCTTCTCCTACACAACCTTCCACATATTCCAATGTATCCGCAGAAGGAAAGACATCGCCTGCATTCAGAAAGATAAGATAATCTCCCGTAGCCCTGGCAATACCTTTATTCATGGCATCATACAGTCCCTTGTCTGGTTCAGAAAATAATTTTATCTCATGTGAGTTCTCTCCCATCTGGCTCTTATGCAAATAAGCCTTCACCATCGGGATTGTCTTATCCTTCGACACACCATCAATAATAAGATGCTCTATATTGCAATAAGTCTGTTTATTGACACTGTCCAATGTACGCTGCAATACAGCCTCTGCATTATAGGTACAAGTTATTATCGTAAATTTTATCATAATCGGTAGTTTTTGTAGGCCATCGCCTCATTATAAACTTCTATATACGCCAAAGCCACGGCATGCTGAGAGTAATTGTGGGATACTTTGTACAAGCATTCTTTCTCCAAAAGCTCTGTATCAGCCTCAGCTAGCACCCAGTGAATGCCTTTTGCCAAGTCCTCACTATCCCGATAATTGGCAATGTATCCATTCTTCAAATGATCAATCATCTCAGGGATTCCTCCTACTCGGAAACCAACACAAGGAACTCCACAAGCCATTGATTCCATGATGGTATTAGGCAAATTATCCTCCAATGACGGCAGCACGAAAGCATCTACTGCATTATAGACTTGCACTATGGTCTTTTCATCACTTACATACCCCAACGGATAAGCAGGCAATGGCAATTGGGCAGCAACTTCTTCCGAATGTCCTCCCAATATAGCCACAGCTGTATTCTCCTTCATTTCTGGATGACTAGCCACCAATCGTTCGATTGCTTCCACAAAATAAGCCATCCCTTTGCGCTCATCTGTCACTCGCTGGGAAACAAACAATATCAAACGCTTGTCTATAGGAAGACCAACTGAATAACGTGCCTCCCGCTTATCTTGTTTATGGAACACATGTGTGTCAATAGCGTTCGGTATGTTGGTAACTCGTTGCCCCGTAAAGAGCGCACTCAGTTTAGCTTGTTTCTCCAACCATTTGCTACAGGTCACAAAATAAATGTTGCCATCATGGTACACTGCTTTCTTACGTCGAAATATCTTAGCCGACAAGTCGCCTTTGCCACCTTTATGAGGCAACAAAGGACAGTTACCACAAGAAGAGCAATAGCGATTGCAACCACGAGCATAATGGCAAATTCCCGTAGCTGGCCAAAGGTCGTGCATTGTCCATACTACTGGTTTGCCACTCTTGATAATCTTGCGAATATTTTTCAACGAGAGCATTCCCTGATTAATCCATGAGAGATGAATCACGTCAGCCTCTTGGAATTCGCGTAGCTTGGTTATGTCAAACCCAGCAGTAGCCGTATCTATCTCCCATAAATGATGCTTGGAAAAGTGGAGATGCCAGAAGATGCACCAACGTTCCCATAAGAAATGCCATTGCTGAAGTAAAGAATGAGGTAAACTGGCAACCGTTATATCCTCAGAAATCTTATCACGCACCAACATCTTTGCCTTAACACCATTATTGTTAAGGGCATCCATCAGGCGATTCGCTGCAACAGCGGCACCACCTGTCTTCTCACTTGTATTAACTATGAGTACTCTCATTACTATTTATGATTTTCTGAATGCAAAGATAACGTAAAAAGATGGTTAAGCAAAAGTTTTAGCCAAGAATTTGCAACGATACATATAAAAAACACGCCACAACTCTCAACGAGCTGTGGCGTATCATTATGTTTAACTAAAAATCTTTTCATTAATCAAAGGTAATCTCACGATCCCCTTTGTTATCTGTTAAACAATCTACCTTAAAACCTAATAACTAAAAACCTAAATCTATTAATACTAACCTAAACAATCTATTAACCTTTTGACGATGCAAAGGTACAACGATTTTCGGTATCCACCAAATATTTCTCAAAGAAAATGCTAAATTTTAGCGATTATTTGATATACATCAACAATTTGTGTGCGAACACAACAGTTATTAACAATCTATTAACCCCTGTTAAGTTTTCAGCAACATGAAGACATCTTAGTTCTTTTCTATCAAGACGGTAGCATAAGCAGAGATTCCTTCCATTCTTCCCGTAAAGCCAAGCTTTTCTGTTGTGGTGGCTTTGATAGAAATATCTTCCTCATCCACGCCCATCACTTCTGCCAAACAAGCCTTCATGGCTGGCACATGAGGATTCAGTTTAGGACGTTCCGCACAGACCGTTGCATCAATGTTACCTACCGTATAACCCTTAGTAGCAATCAAGTCTATTGTTTTCTTCAATAAAATCTTAGAATCTACATTCAGGGTATCTGCAGATGTATCTGGGAAATGATAACCGATATCTCGCATATTGGCTGCTCCCAACAAAGCATCGCAAATAGCATGTATCAACACATCGGCATCACTGTGTCCTAACAACCCTAGCTCATAGTCTATCTTAATACCTCCCAACCACAAGTCACGGTCCTTCACCAATTTATGGACATCATAGCCCAAACCTACTCTTATTTTCATCTGTTTAATGTTTAGTGTTTAATTATATTCTATCTTCTTTTCACCAAATCCTTGATACCATCCATATCAAACGACAACGTGAATCGCAAAGTCTGGTCCAAAGGATTACTTTTTGCGGTAGCTACCACATAAGCAGCATCCAAGGAGAACACACTCATCTTAAAGCCAGCACCCATGGTAAAGTACTTACGGTTTCCCTTTGACTGACTCTCGTGATGATAACCAGCACGAAGGGCAAACTTATCATTATACACGTATTCTGCACCTATACCATAATTGATTTCTTCCAGCTCTTCCTTAAAACCACCGGGAGCATCGCTAAAACTTTTGAAGATACCACTGATGGCCGACACATCATCATATTCACGATGCACACGATCTTCATACTCAGCATTATCCTCGTCTTCTCTCTGGGCAGGAACAGTAGGCACCAAGTATTTATTGGCATCTGCTGCAATCGTCAACTTATTGTATTCATCCAAAGGAATCATCAAAGAGGCTCCCAAACGCAGATTGGCAGGCAAAAACTCACCATATTCCTTGCCGCTATAGGTAATCTTACTACCGATATTAGAAATATTCATACCGATACCCAACTGACACTCGCGCGTACCTATATTAATATAGTCCTGATAATATGCGGCAATATCCGCTGCAAAAGCAGATGCTGGCGAACTGTCTTCCGTATAGTTGAATCGCATATCAGAATAAATCCACCGGATAGCCGCTGCCAATGAGAATTTCTCACTCAGCATCATGGAATAAGCCAAATCCAACGACATCTCGTAGGGATTGATAGTCATGGGCACTGCATCATCCTCTGTTCCCGACAAGGCAACTTCACCAACATTGAAATAGCGCAAAGAAGCAGACACGGCACTATATTCCCCAATACGGTAATAACCCGACAAATAAGATAGGTTCATATCGTTGACCAAAGAACGCAACCAAGGGGTAAAGTTCAAGGATACACCTGCACGAGAGATATTGAAAGGATACTTGGCAGGATTCCAGTACTGGGAATTGACATCTGGATCTGTAGCCACACCCACATCTCCCAATCCTCCACCACGAGCATCAGGAGCGATTGTCTGTGATATAACGGCATAGTTCACAGGATTGAAAAGCTGTTCTTTGTCATCAGATGCCTTTGCTTGCAAGGACATGACTGTCAACATTCCAACGAGGATTATCTTGATATTTCTATTCATTCTTATATAGAGATTAATTATTATTTATTATGATCAATTTCTTGGTCTTGGAAGAATAGTTGCTTCCATCCGCCGACACCTTGATGCGATACAAATAGATACCTGTCGGCAAAGAGCGTCCACTACCACTCGTCAAGTCCCATTTCTTCGTATAGGTACCTGCTGTAGAGACTCCCGTTTCAGCATGTCGCCAAACTTGCCTTCCTGACGTATCATAGAGTTCGATGACAACATCCATATTGCTTTCTATCCGGTCGTGCGAAACAATAAAGGTAGTCGTGGTTTGCGCTGGATTCTCGGTCACTCCCACATCTAAGAGAGAAGGTTGAAGACCCTTCACCACCGTGAAATCCAAGGTTGCCACAGAACTGTTGTTCTGAATATCCCACGCCTTAAACTGCAATCGATGGGAGCCTGGCTCTAACTCTGGAATACTGAAGAAGGTGGAGCCACTGGTATAAGTCCCAAAATCATACGTGAAATTATCATTCAACACATACGTTTTTGCCGCATCTCCATCTATTACCAATTGTAAATCATGCCCGATTCCACTACCTGCCGTATTGATTCCATCCTTATCGCTCACCTTTGCCACAAAATAAGGAGTTGTGTTCACTTTTCCCCCATTCGTAAAAGAAGGTGAATTCAGATAGCAATAGATGGAAGGTCCTATGGAATCGTTTGGGGCATCTAGACTGCCACCCATTTTAAATCTTTCAGTATATCCATGTGCTCGCAAAGTTTTGTCTGCACTGACAGCATAGAGATTAAGAAGACCTGTACTGTCCGAATAGTTGATGTCCTTAGGGATTGCAAAAGAAAATGCAAATTTTCCATTCGACACGCTATCCGTACCACTATAAAGTATCTTTTCCCGATCGTAATACGTAAAAGCTTGGTCGGCTCCCGTATCACTGGTATCGTTTAACTTACATGTTATTTTCTCTTTCGAATCACGTACCGTAGCCGTTACAATACCTTGGAAATCAACATGTCCCTCTATATGTCCAGCAATGCTTGCCACACTTCCTGCTTTCAACAGGGCTACAGAATCGGTCTGTTCCAAAGCAATTCCGTTGATAGAATCTACCACCACTCGCAAGGTAGGCAAGTTAAGGGGCATTGCAGGGTCTCCCAACAAAGCATATTGCAAATGGTTCTCACTTCGATCTTGTTCTCCAGGATAAGCGCCCAACATCACATCATTTTGTGCCAACCGATGTGCTTCACCAATGGTGATAGGCTTACCTCCCTCTTCGCTCAATACTCTTCGCAAGAAGGCACGATTGATATACTTATTTTGTTGCGCATAAACCGTACGAGTGGTTCCATAGAAAGCTACCGCTCCGCCATTTTCATTCAACAGGGCAGTCTCGCCTATCGTAGCTGCAGTACCATCAAAGGGCATGATGTCGCAAGAAGCTGTTACCCACAAAGGTAAATTGGTATGACGAAATTCGGCAAAGTCTTTTAAATACAATACTCCCTCATGCGAAATCTGCGTTTCACTTCCATGTCCTGCATAATCCATAATCAAAGCACCGGCGGTTTGCTGTTGTTGGATGCGCTTTGTCACTTCCGGATATGTATTTCCCGTAGAAGAAGACTCACGCGTATAAGCATCCCACATCACTTTCTTGACCAAATACGCAGGATGTAAGGTAGAAATATCGTCTGCCACCTCATTGGCATCAGCCATGTGAATATTCTGATTGCCATCATCACCCATAAAGAATATTGTATTCTGCCAAGCCCCTGCATTCTGATTATTCATATAGTTGATAGTTTTATCCACCACAATCTTTGCTTCGGCTGGCGTTGTGACAGGAAAACGACCTACAGCCACATCTTGCAATTCTGTCGTTGGGTCTAATCCTGCTCCTTCCGACAAAATTCCCATCCAACTATCGCTCACATAACAAGAAATCTTACTAAAGGAATTCTCGCTTTCATAACAAAGCAGATAATCATCTGGATTTAAATGCCTACAATCTGATGTCAGCATACGATTATCCCACACACAATCGCCAAAAAGCAACAGACATTTCGGCATATCGGCTTCCGTAGAAGCTCGGTCTTGCAGCATTCGAAGGTATCTGCGATAAGCATTGGCATCTGGTGTGCCACTGGCAAATTCATTATACAGTTCGTCTGCTGGCACAATCCGCACCCTCAGTTGGTCATGGCTCTCATGAAAAGCTTGCAACCGTTGTGCTTGCTTCAATAGTTTTTGAGAGGTTGGTATAATAATCACCATATCCACCGCTTCATCCGCATGGTGATCCTGATTGGTTATATTATACACATACTCTGCCTGAGGCAAATTACTAGAAAAAACAGGGCACGGTTTAGGTTGTTCCCATGCCATGGATACATAATCCAATCGCACGGGGCCACCACTCAGTGTATGGATGCTTATTGTATCATGAGCCGTTAACCCTTCCAAACTATATATTCCTGTTGCTTCACCTGCCTTATTATAGGAATTTCCATCTTTGCCATTAAGGATGTTCACGGTAAGAGTACCCAATATCTTGCCTTGACATGAAACTTCTGCAACGCTCTGATTTCCTGCCGTTATCGCAACAGCCAATACTCCTCTGGTACTATTGGAAAGATTCGACAACACTACTTTCTGCACCTCCCCTTGTTGAATCGGTGTAGGCTCAAACAGGTTCCTTCCTCCTGCCATCCAACTATACCCATCTTTTTCATACAAGGAGTGATAATCGTCTGCAGAAGGATAAAAAGATGATACGAAAGATGTAGAATCCACTACATCAGGGGCTTCCTCGCTCTCTGTGATGAAATAATAACCATAATCGGAATAGGGATTTCGAATACGCCGAGAAGCTGTTTTATTTTCCCAGCTCACAGGTCCCTTGGCATAAAAGAAATGTTTTCCATTCACCACACACTGAGAAACTTGCTGCAAGTCATCGTATTTTCGAAGTGTATCTGCATAAAGTGCCTCACACTGCAGATTTCCACCGTATCCATAGACTTTTACCTTATTAATATTAGAAAAACCTGCTTTGCGGATAACCTCTTCTGTCAATTGATGTACACCCGTTTCCTTTACACGAATCTTAGCCCATTGCCCTGATGCAAAAACTGAATGAGCAACATAGTTGCTTGTGTTAGCAACAGCTCTGCTTACCATCCTTGCTTTCAAGGCTGAACGCTTGAGAGGTTTCGCCTTTATATCAAGCATAAAACTAACAAGCATTTGGTATTTGTTGTTTCTCCATACCAAAGGGCAAAAAGAAACAACAAGCGAAGCTTTCTTTCTACAAAGTGAAATTGTCTGGTTGACAGGCACTTCATGGGGAAGCAGAGTTCCTGACAATCGGTTGTAATTGGCTATATCAATAGCCGTCATATCCACATACTCTGGATATTTAAGCGTCACAGTATAAAGAGAATCTTGATAATTCTCCCCTAAAGGTTGGGAATATACGAATTGTGGCAACAAAGAATCAACCTTGACCTCGTCGGCAGTCAAGTTGAAAAATTTTTGTGCTCCTACAGGTAAAGCTAGAAGCACAAAACATAATACCACGATATATTTCCAAACTTTCTTATTCATCAATCCTTGACTGATTCTTATTTACAATTAAAGTCGAGAACCTTGCGATCTTCCAGATAACCTTCTAGATGGTCATCTATTTTCACTGGTCCGCAACCAGTAGGGCATCCCGTGTAGAGCAAGTCGCCTGTTTTCAAGGTGAAATATTGGCTGATGTAAGAAATAATCTCATCCACCTTGTAGAGCATATCACTCGAACATCCCTCTTGCACGGTACTGCCATTGATATCCAAGCGGAAGTGAATAGCCTGAATATCACGGAACTTTTGGATATCTACCCATTCACCAATAGCCGCCGAACCATCAAATCCTTTGGCAAGTTCCCAAGGTTGTCCTGCCTCACGCAGTTTCTTCTGCATTTCACGAGCTGTGAAATCAATACCCACTGTTACAGCATCATAATAGCGATGGGCAAAACGCTGAGGAATTGTCTTTCCTAATTTAGAAATGCGCACCACTAATTCAGTCTCATATTCTATTCTTCCCAGATGATCAGGGATAAAGAAAGGCTTGCCATTGTTGAGCAAGGCAGAATCTGCCTTGGTGAAGATGACAGGACGCTCTGGTTTAGATAACGTACCATGTAGCGATTTATTGTGTTCGGCATAGTTCAT
>CAVKNU010000060.1:10849-13673 GCA_963657465.1 Lachnospiraceae bacterium | reverse complement strand
TCTTGGAACGACTGCCACTGCGCACACTGCTCCCAGTAAGCACATCCACCAGCACCATTTGCACCAAAGCCATAACGGAAGCCACAAGGCACCAAGCCATTCTCCATAGCCTGCGCCTCACCCGTAAAGAGTTTGTCGGCAGACACTTGATATTGGAAAGAGTGACCTATCTCATGACCAATGGTAGAACCCACAGGTTTGCAAGTAGAAGGGTTCACCCAGAGGGCACCAATCTTATCATCATAACCAGAGCCCGTGGCAAGCCACTCTGTCTGATAGAGAAGATAAATCTGCATTTTATAGTTGTCGAGTACCGACTTACCCTGTCCTATGGTAGCCATGCCGAGTTTCTCCACATTCGTCTTATAGAACTGCTCTGCCTTTGCCAACAAGTCGTCAATATCTACACGCAGTTCCTCAAGCACAGACTCAGCATTAGGGTCATCACCAAATCCAGGTTCCCAGAACACAAAGAAATGCTCGCTTTGCTTCATGCGCCACCAAGACCACTTAGCATCACTGCGGAGCATATAATCAGGACCTTTTTCAAATCCATCATTCCATGTTCCTGGGCAATAGTATTTGTCATAGTTGGCAATCTTAGAAGCATCCATAATCTTCACTGTAGAAGGAGTGGGATCATCTGGCATATCCGCCCCATTGTCTGCCCCACAACTTGCCAACAACAAAAGAGGCAACACAAAGGTTGCTAACTTCATCATTTTAAAACGATTCATATTGCTAGATTTTAAGTTTATGGGTACAAAATAACAAAAAAGGTCAGAAACGAAATAACACAATCGTCCAAAATATCATCCAAGTGCAAGATTTAGATGAAAAAATTTGGAACATTACTAGAAAAAGACTATCTTTGCAACAAAATTTTTAAATATATACAAATATGGCAACACCTATTAGAATTATCCCAACCCTCCAAGGTGAGGAAGCGAGGAAGTTTATCGAACAAGCAGAATGGGTTGAAGCTCATCCTGGCATGGGAGAAAAAATAAGCAAAGAAGATGTAATACTTCTGAGACAGTATTTACGTGAACAGAATTTAGCATGACATATCGTGAGTTACTTAGCATATGCGACTTAGTAGCCGTAGATGCAAATCGACTTGCGATATGCGAGCCTTTCAAATGTGCGAATCAAGATCTTAACGATTTCTTTGCAAATGATGCTGTTTTATATGCAAAGAGATTACTTGGCAAAACATATTTATTTTGCCTTAAAGACAACCCTAAAATTATCGTAGCAGCCTTCACGATTTCCAATGATAGTATTAGAATGACCAAAAAACTGAATGAAGAAGCCAAAATTCTTTTTCTAAGACAAACTGAATTAGAAGAAAAACGACTTCGCAGATTCCCC
The DNA here is from genome assembly GCA_963657465.1 of Lachnospiraceae bacterium. Taxonomy (GTDB): domain Bacteria; phylum Bacteroidota; class Bacteroidia; order Bacteroidales; family Bacteroidaceae; genus Prevotella. The sequence continues at coordinate 12,299 of CAVKNU010000060.1, read as the reverse complement.
GCTGTACTCATTGGTAGATTAGCAACCAACAAGGATTTTGCAGGAAAAGGCATTGGAACTGCAGTCATGGCATTTATTAAACGTTGGTTTAGATTTGACAATAAAACAGGTTGTCGCTTCATTATCGTTGATGCCTATAATAGTGAAGCCACAATACACTATTACTTAAAAAATGGCTTTAAATTCCTACTCGAAGACGAAAAACTAGAAGCGAAATATATGAGTATTGGTGTGGGCAGATTACCATTAAATACTCGCTTAATGTACTTCGATCTTTTGTCTTTGCCTGATGAGAAGGAGCTAACATAAGAGTGATACTATTATAACAAATCCGCCGATGACGCTATTGTCATCGGGCGGATTTATTATATTACAAGTATGTGAAGCTTAGCAGTTCCGTTCTACCATCAGAAAAAGCCAAAGGAATATCCCCCACATAGTCTTGCCAACCCGTTGATACTGTTACATCTTCATAATATGTATAACCATTAGAAACACGCATTGTAAAAGATTGTTTATTACAATAATAGTGTGCTAACCGTGCTATAACATGAGCCTTACCTTCCGCTGTTAAAAAAAGAGGCTTTATTACGGCATCAGTACTATTTGGTGACAACCTTGCATTATTCGGAAGTTGGAAAACTGCTTCAGAAATCCCAAGACATGTATGCATTTTTAATTGAACCAATCTGATTAGAGGCAAAGAAGTTACTCCTCTAGTTAAAGATTTTTTGAGGGGAATATTAGGGAATTTTCCATTTGATACTTCCACTTGCAAAACAAGGCGACCATTAGAGTTTGAAATTTCTAAACCTATTAGTTTGTCTTCTACAAGATTAATACCTTTTGATATATTCAAGACGCAACTTGTACCATTAAAAGACACTGACATCGAGTCAGCATTTCCAAAAGTTCTTATGCTCACACTTTTGTTTTCAAGCCCAGAAAGGACTTCGGCAACAGAGCCACCTAAAGTTTTTGCTACAACATCTGGATAATCTTGTAAATCAATAGACGTTGTACCTACAAAATCAGAAGAAATACCTATGTGTTTTGTAATTGTATCTGCACAAAAAGTATTATCCATTATTGATTTACTTGTATAAGAATCATTAACATCTTCTGTACAGCTACATACCACACAAAACAATAAAATCAAAAATAAGAAATGTTTCATAATAATCACATTTTATAGATAAAAAACAGAAAAAGCGAGAAAAAATGCCTAAACACTATGACATCCCACTAAAATACTCGCTTAATGTACTTTCCCTTTTGCCCTTAATTGACGAAAGTGAGCTACAATAAGTGCTATATTAATAAAATACCACCTAAAATACTTATGTAACTAGATAGTATACTGCTTAAGCTTTAAAAGAATAAACAGAAATACGAAGTAAAAATACTCCATATTTCTGTTTTATATTTTCTAAGCAAATGTAATGTTTAC
>CAVKNU010000060.1:0-10569 GCA_963657465.1 Lachnospiraceae bacterium | reverse complement strand
GCATCATTCAATTCCTTAACAGTCATACCCAAACATGTAGTAATTGCTTGCTCATAATCAGCATACTTCACCGAATAGGTATTATAATCGCCTTCAGGAATAGTCACGTTAGCCATAATCAGACTAGGATCAGTTACCATGATTGTAAAGTTGAATCTTACATAATCATCATAATCTTTTCCATTATTTATTGCAAAGCCAACATTTGCTGAAATAGAAACACCTGCAGCAGAATTTTCTGGTACGTCAACGACCAAAGCTTTTTTTGCTTTATCCAATTCAACACTTGCAACCTCAGCACTTTGGTCACAAACCAAACCACTGTTATCATAATACCAACCAGTAGAGCCTTTAGTTGGAGCTGTTTTATTCCATTGACCACGGGCTGTATTGATATTGTAAAATACAACTTTTCCGCTCTCCACAGCAGCCATCAAGTCATCTACTGTCATGCCAAGCTTAGTTTGAATAGTCTCAGCATAATCAGACAAGCTAATGGTCTTTGCCTCTACATGTCCTTTACGAAATTCTGCTGTATATGCAATTGTCGCAGATGCATCAGTACGTAGATATGGACTTTCATTTTCTCCATATACATGCTTCTCGGTAGCATCCATTGGGTCGTCGCTGCATGAGCCGAATGATACGGCCATGCAAGCTAACATTGTATATAAAAATATCTTTTTCATATTAAATTCTTGTTTCAGTTTATACCTAACCTTTGATTACTCACCATAACCAGGATTCTGCTTCAACTTAGGGTTACCATCCAAAGCAGACTTTGGAATAGGGAAGATATCCTTGTGGCGGTCGGTCTTATCAGGATTTGCATCCTTGCAGAACCAAGACTTGCCATTATAAACATTCTCCTTAGAACCCTTGATGTGGAAACGAATCAAGTCCTGACGACGATGATGCTCTGCAACGAACTCCCAAGCCAACTCATCGAGCATACCACCAAGTTCAATGTCTTGACCACCTTCATTGGTGATTATCCATTTGTCAGCCTCGCCCATCTTACCTTGGTTTTCACGGTGACCGTATGCATATACGCTACCGCCCTTCAACTTTTCAACTGTTACCTTTGCCTTCTCAGGGTTGCTCAAGAAGTCACGCTCACGAACCTTGGTTACCAAGTCAGCTGCCACCTGTTCGCTTTCTCCATTATATCCACCAAGACGCAACAAGCACTCAGCCTTCATCATGTAGGCATCAGCCAAACGGAAGAATGGAACGTCATCATATGAAGAACCATATTCACCACCCTTGATTTCATACTTCACCAAACGGTAGCTCTCGAATGGATAACATCCAGGATTGTCGATACTGTGCAACTCCTTGGTGTAAACCAATGGCTCACCATCATAATAAATAGGAGCACCAGAAGCATCATACTGCTGACCACCAATCCAACAATCCTTATAACGAGAGTCGTCCTTGTCATAAGTATCGAGGAACTGAGGCATCACGGCTGCACCACCAGTAGCCCAACCATCGAATCCCCAAGTTGCCTTACCAGCTACGTGCATCCACATATTTGCCATGTAGTTACCTGCAGCATACTTATTCTCGAATGGAATACCGAAGATAATCTCAGGCGAGCCAGATATATCATCCATAAAGTTTGCAGAATATGCAGAAGCCAAAGAGAACGGACCTTCCATCACCTTGTTCAACTCATCAATACACTTGCCATACCAGCTATTGTCTGAATCATCTTGGAACCAAGCGTTATGGTTCAAGTACATCTTGGCAAGAATCATGTGGATGGCATACTTGTTAAGCTTACCCATCTCAATGGTTGTACCACAATCATCAGCAATTTCATTCAACTCTTTTACCAAGAAGTCAAATGTCTCTTGTGGAGCAGTTTGCTCTGGCAACCAACCATCAGGGTGCTCAAACTCTGTATCCAAAGGTATGTTACGGAACAAATCGAAGAGGATATAATAATACAAAGCACGATAACCTCTCAACTGAGCCACCAATTTAGGGTTTTCCTGAATCTGCTGATAGCCCAACAACTTATTACAAGCATTGATACCAGCATAGTTTCTATTCCAAGTATCATTAAAATGCGCAATCTGAGAATGGAACTCATGCTTGTGCATAGAAACATAAAGGTCACCCCAACCAATACCGATGCGGTAAGGAATACACCAAACATCAGAAGACTGGTCCATCATATCAGCATAGCTATACCATCCCCAATATACATCACGCAAACTGCTATATACGGGACCGAACATTGCCATGATTTCCTCATTGGTAAACTCATGGTTCTCGGTAGCAATTGTATCATACAAATGCTCATCCAAGTTGGTACAGCCAGTAGTAGCCAACCCTGCTACTCCCAACATTGTACCATATAATATATTACGAAATTTTGTTTTCATGTCTATAACGCTTTAAGATGTTAGAAAGTAAGATTGACTCCCAATGTAAATGTACGAATAGAAGGATACTTGTCTCTCCAGTCAATACCAGAGGAAAGCACATCGCTATTTGACAACTCAGGATCAAGTCCCTTGTAACCTGTGATAGTAAACAAGTTGGTTGCAGAGAGATATACTCGTGCCGCACTTACATACTTATTCTCCTTCAATGGTACATTATAACCCAATGTAGCACTGCTCAACTTCAAGAAGTCACCATTCTCCAAATAGTAACTTACGAAAGTCTGCTTCTGGGCAGAAGACAACTTATAGCCACTTCCGTATGGTTCGTCATTTGCCGATTTCAAACGGTTGTAAGCAATAGAATTGTTCTCGTAATAGCAACGAGCCTCGTTCAAAATCTTGAAACCGAACTGACCAGTAAACTGCATGGACAAGTCAAAGTTCTTGTAACGGAACGTATTAGTCCAACCCATATACACCTTAGGTAGAGCATTGCCCAAATATTGACGATATGTATCGTTAGAAAGCATATTGTCCTTGAACTCCTCTATCTCGCCTGTTTTTGCATTTTCGATAAGCCACAATCCATTCTCAGAGACACCAACAGACTTCATACCGAAGAAATTGCCTACAGATTTACCAACTTCCAAACGTTGGGTAGACATAGAAATAGGTTCACCCAAATAAGCCTCATCATGCTGATTGGCTGTTTCATACAAGTCATTTGACAAGCTAATCAACTTGTTAGAGTTATGAGAAATAGTAACTGTTGTCTTATATTCAAAGTCCTTAGTTTGAACAGGAATAGCTGTCACAGAAGCCTCAATACCTTGATTACGCATCTCACCTACATTGGCAAGAGTTTTGTTATAGTAGTTTGGTGGTGTTGGTACATCATACCACCAAAGCATATCCTTCGTGGTCTTCTTATAGACATCAATGGTACCACTCAAGCGTTCACCCAAGATGCTCCAATCAAGACCTACGTTAAACTCCGTTGACTTCTCCCATTTCAACTCAGGGTTTGGGTTAGAGTTCACAACCAAACCAAGGTTCCATTTGTTGTTGTCATAATAATAAGTAGGGCTAATGCTACTGCTACCGTATGTCCAACGAGTCAAAGACTGGTAAGGATCATTAGGGATTACACCCGTAACACCAAAACCAGCACGAAGTTTCAAATTGTTCACCCACTTCACATTCTCCATGAACTTCTCATTGCTGATTGTCCAACCGAGTGATGCAGAAGGGAAGGTACCCCACTTATGATTAGCACCAAACTTAGAAGAGCCTTCATGACGAACACTGACAAGAATATTGTATCTATCAGCATAGCCATAGCTAATACGTCCGAAGAAACCAATCAACTTTGACTCACTCTTATAACTGTTCAAGCCTGCCTTACCATTCTTAAGAGCAGCGCCAATATACATATTGTTGTACTCGAACATATCTGTAGGATAGTCATAGTTGCTACCACTGAATCCATACCAAGTATCTTTCTGATAGCTATAACCAGCAAGCGCATTGAAACGATGCTCACCAAACTGATGATTGAAGTTACTTGTCAACTCAAAGTTATCGGTCTGACCTGTAGCATAACTCTGTGAAGCATAACCTGTATGGTTCTCTGAAGCCTGACTATAATATTTAGAGGTATAGTAAGTCTGGTCGTGATTGTTATAACGATCGGTAGAGAACATAGCCTTGGTCTGCCATCCCTTGATAGGCTCCAATGTTGCAGAAGCCGTAAGACGTGTTTCCTCTGTCTTATACTGTCCCTTATGCTCCTTGATGATACCTAATGGGTTATAATAGTAGTTGACACCGAAATTCTCATAATAGCTACCATCTGCATTATAGATTGGCTCTGTAGGGTTACGGATAATAGCCTGACGATACAGCATCTGACCAGCAGCATCAATAGGACCATTCTCATGCCATGTCTTCAAGAGACTTACCTGCAACTTCAGCAAATCATTGAGCATCCAATGGCTAACATCAAAATTAGCCTTCATATTCTCATTGTAAGTATCCAAGAACACACCCTCATCCTTGCGATAAGTCAAATCGGCAGAATAAGTGGTCGTCTTGTTTCCACCATGAATCAACACATTGTGGTTGTGGCTGAAAGCAGTACGAGTAATGGCATCCAACCAGTCGGTATCATATCCCTTATCTGTGAAATCAGTCTTACCTTCACGTACATCTGAGCCATCCATGAAATCAAGAGTCTTGCCAAAGGCAGACAAAGAAGCATAGCCAGAATAACTTACCTCTGTCTTAGACTCACGCTGACCACCCTTAGTTGTAATGATGATAACACCATTGGCACCACGAGTACCATAAATAGCAGCTGCAGAAGCATCCTTCAATACATCAATTGAAGCAATATTTTCTGGAGCCACAGTACTAAGAGAACCCTCGATACCATCAACAAGTACCAAAGGAGTACTGCTACCATTCAAAGAGATCACACCACGAAGGCGAATAGTTGATTCTGCATTAGGGTCACCACTACCATTGGCAATAGTCAAACCTGCAACCTTACCCTTAATCAATTCGGCAGCATCCTTCACCTTACCTGTGGTAAAGTCTTCTGCTTTAATGCTCGTGATGGCAGAGGTAATATCACCTTTCTTCTGGGTACCATAACCGATGACAACTACTTCATTCAAAGCCTTAGAGTCTTCCTGAAGAGTAACATCACCATCTTTTACCTCTGAAGAAACATAACCGATGTAAGAAACTACGAGAGTTGCGCCACGCTTTACACTCAGGCTATAGTTACCATCAATGTCGGTAACAGTGCCGTTCTTTGCGTTGCCTTTCTCAATAACACTGGCACCAATGATTGGGTCACCATTGGCGTCTTTAACTACACCCTTCACGGTAACGGTGTTCTGCTGAACAGCCTCCGTTGAAGGAGTTGACACGGTCTCACTTGCTGCGAAGATAGGACTTGCCCCCCCACATGTGAGTACCAAACACGTTAGGGCTTTCACATAAGCTTGGCTATGCATAAAGCCTAAAAGATTAGGTGTCTGTCTCATTTTATGAGTTTTTAGGTTTATAATATTTTGAAAAATTCTTTTACTTTATTAAGTTTCGGTTGCAAAGTAACTAATTTTGTAACATTTTGACTAAAACAATCGTACAAAAGAATGAAAAAATCGTCCAACAAATGTGTTTTCTACAATATTCCCTGCATTTATTCCCCCATTTTCTCCTTTTCCTCAACATCTCGCCCTATAAAACAACATTCCGCCCTATTTATCAAAATAGGACGGAATGCTATCATTTTGTATAAATTTATTATCGATTAGACTCGTAACCTGGGTTCTGCTCCAACTTGCCATTGGTCTCCAAAGCACTCAATGGAATTGGGAAGATGGCAGTATGACCATCCTTCACGGCTGTGTGGTTGAACCAGTTCTTGGTGGTAAAGGTACCAAAACGAATCATCTGGGTGCGACGCTGTGCCTCACAAGCAAACTCAAAGCCCCACTCATCATAAAGACCACCCAAGACTACAGGAGTCTGGTCACCTGGCTCATCGATGTTATTGTCCCAATCAAGTGTGCCATACTTAATTTTGGTATCGCCCTCCAAGTCTGCCACAGTAACCGTAGCCTTGGATGCATCATCGAAGTCACGCTGGCGAAGCTGGGTAACAATCTGTGCAGCCTCTTCCTTGTTCTGACCTAAGCGCAAAAGACACTCTGCCTTGTCGAGCAAGACCTCTGCATAACGGAAGAATGGGAAGTCGTTGCTCCAACCACCGTTGGTGGTCTGAGGGTCGTTGCCATATTTCCATACACGATAGCCATAATCGATGCTGGTATAGTTGATACCATCTTTGCTACAAGTCAATGAAGGAAGATAGTTCTTGCAGGTCCAAATTAAGGTACCATCAGCCGAACGCTGTTCCCCCATCAGCCAAGTATCCGCCAATCGCTTGTCACCTTCTTGATAAGCATTGATGAACTGAGGATTGGCACAACTTCCACCCCAGAAGTAATCAGAGTTGTTGCCAAACACCAATTTGGCAGTTGAAGGATACCACTTATGCTGCATTTGGAAGCCCTGATATTTGCTATCATAAGGTACGGCAAAGATTATTTCTGGGCAAGAGCTACCATTATCATAAGCAAAGATTGACTTATAGTTGGATGCCAAAGAGAACTTACCACTGTTAATTACCTGATTACAGCAGTCGAGACACTCTTTCCAATACTCCTTACCCGTATAAACCTTACCATTGAGATATACACGAGCCAAAGCTGTTAAGGCACCCCATTTGGTAAGACGTCCATAAGTTGTGGCTGTTACGTCCTCACTCAAAAGAGGAATCGCTTCCTTCAACTCCGACACAACAAAGTCGAACACCTGCTGACGAGTAGCTTGCTCTGGCACCTCATCGTCAAACTTGGTCACAATTGGCACATTACCATGCGTATCGAGCAACATCATATACCAGACGGCACGGATAGCACGAAGCTCAGCTATCGTACTTTCCTTCAAGTCGCCAGTTGGCAATTCACCACTCTCCACTTGCCCCAAGATACGATTGGCATTATTGATGGCTCCGTACGGAGTGTCGTAAGCATTCTCACACTGCCATTGCTCTGAGTTCCACTCATGCTGGTGCATACGGCGATAAGTACCACCATCATCCCATCCATTAGGACGTGTAGGAGTGATGATTACATCGCCCGACTCTTCCTGTGCATCAAAGAGACCTTGCCAGTCCATGATGTAAGTAAGAGGGCTATAAGCACTAGCCACCAACGACGCTACATCTTGGTCGGTAGGTGTGAAGGTGGATTCCGTGACCTCGGAATACACGCTTTCATCTAGATTGAAACAGCTCGTAAAACCGAGTAAGGTTAATGCCGAAAAGGCAAGAACACTGATTTTATATCTTTTCATGATAATACTGATTTAATGTTAGAAAGTTACGTTAATACCAAAGGTGAATGAACGTGTAGTAGGATACTTGTCACGATCATCGGTACCTGGTGTCAAACCTGTGATGTCAACCTCAGGGTCGATGCCCTTATAACCAGTAATGGTGCAGAGATTCAAGCAGCTAGCATAGAAGCGGAGGTTCTGAATCCACTTAATCTTCTTCACGTTGAAGCTGTAACCCAAGGTGATGTTATCAATCTTCCAGAAGTCACCATCCTCTACATACTCGCTTACGTAGCGCTGTGAGTCTGCCAAGCGTACGGTCTTAGTGCCGTCCTTGCTATAGCTCTTGCCATCAGCAGCAATCTGGAGCACAGGATGCTCATCGAATGCACTGTTGAGCACATTGTATTGGATAGTAGGGTTGGCATAGAACATCTCTTGGAAGTTCAAGATTTGGAAACCAAACTGACCACGCATGTTGATGCTTAAGTCGAAGTTCTTATAGCGGAAGGTGTTGTTGAAGTTGACAAAATGCTTTGGTACACCATTACCCAATACCTGACGGTCTTCGGTAGTGGCATTCTCTGCCAAATCGTAATACTTACCACCTGTCAGCTCACCATTGGCATCACGCTCCAAGCGTTCTACGATCCAACGTCCATCCTTATTTAGACCTACAGACTTCAAGCCATAGAAGTTGCCGATAGGATCGCCAACCTTCACACGGTGGGTTTCTGTCTGGATAGGCTCACCCGTATAACCTGTCGTGAACCAATCGGTTGACATTTGGAACTTATCATTGCTGATAGAGCGAAGCTCATTGCTATTGGTAGAATAAGAGAAGTTGGTGTTCCACTCAAAGTCCTTGGTACGCACAGGAATGGCATTGATGAGAACCTCGACACCCTTGTTGCGAATCTTACCTACGTTGGCCATGATGGTGCTATACTGATAAGGAGGCACTGGCACAGAGTAGTTCCACAGAGCATCCTTAGTGTCACGCTGATACAAGTCGATGGCACCACTCAAACGACCACCAAAGAATTCAAAGTCGAGACCGAGATTGTACTCATACTTCTTCTCCCAACGAAGGTCTGGATTGGCATTACGAGTTGGAGTCAAAATCTTTACCCAATCATTGTTATAAAGGAAGTAACCTTCATAACCCAAAGAAGCCAAAGACTGGTAAGGGTCGTTGATATCGATACCGGTGATACCGAAACCTGCACGAATCTTCAAATTGTCTATCCAATCGTACTTCTTCATGAACTTCTCGTTGTTGAGACGCCATCCGGCAGATACACCAGGGAAATTACCCCACTTGTGGTCGGCACCAAACTTAGAACTACCCTCATGACGAATAGATGCCATCAAGAGGTAACGGTTGTCGTAGTTGTAAGTGACACGGCTGAAGACGCCTATCAACTTGGTATCGCTCTTATAAGAAGACATTGAAGCTGTACCTTCTTGCAAACCCTTGCCCGACTCCAACTTGTTGTAACTGTAGCTATCTGTTGGGAAGTTGCGGTTGCTAATACTGAAATTCTCATTGCGATTATCCTCAAAGCTATATCCCACGATAGCCTCGAAGCTATGCTTGTTTATCTTCTTATGAAAATCGGCAGTCAACTCCACATTATTATATATATAGTCGCTTGTGGCACGAGAAGCATAGCCATTGTATCCACTCTCGGTGGTGGTAGGGTGCTTCTTGGTATAGTAATAACCATTGAGTGTGCTCTGGCCCTTGCGAGTTACCGACCCCTTGAAAGTGAGTTCCTCGATAGGACGATAAATCATGGAACCCGTAAAGCGAATGTTGCGGCGACGATTCATACCGTTAGCCTCTTGCTGCAAAGATACAGGGTTATCATAGAAATAAACAGGACGCTCTACATAATTTCCCTTCTCATCATAGATAGGTTGAGTAGGGTTTTGGATGCAAGCATTACGGTAAGCAGAACCTACATTATAACCATAAGGCGACTTGCTCTCATTGGCAATGATAGAGATATTGGTGGTCAACTTATCATTAAACATACGGTGAGTCAGGTCCACACGAGCACGGATGTTTTTATGGTCGGTCTTCTTCATCGTACCCTCTCGCTCAGAATAGCCCAAAGATGCTACATAGCTACTATTCTTATTACCACCACGGTAAGTGAGGTTGTGGTTGTGAGAGATGGCGGTGCGACTTACTTCATCCAGCCAATCGGTGCTAGCACCATAATCCTGATCGTTGGCACCCGATGCTGAATAATCACCTGCAGCCCAATGAGCACGGAGTTCATCCGCATTCAAGAAATCAGGTTTCTTAGCCATCTTAGAGATAGAGAGATAACCATTATAGTCAATGGTGGTAGGCATCTCACGATTGCCTGCCTTGGTGGTGATGATGATGACACCATTGGTACCACGAGTACCATAGATAGCAGTGGCAGAACCATCCTTCAATACGTCGATAGACTCGATTTCCTCTGGAGCCACGGTAGAGAAACTACCTGGCACACCATCCACGAGAATCAATGGAGCACTGGAACCCATCAAAGAAGAGTTACCACGAAGCATTACGGTAGTATTAGCTGTAGGGTCGCCTGAAGGCAAGGAAATCTGAAGACCTGCCACTTTTCCTTGTACCAACTGTCCGGCATCGAGCACAGAACCCTTGTTGAAGGCATCTGCCTTGACGCTAGCCACGGCACTGGTTACATCAGCTTTCTTCTGAGTACCATAACCGATAACTACGACTTCATTCAAGTCGCGAAGGTCTTCCTGCAAAGTGATGTTTGATTTCTGACCAGCCTGGAAGCTCTGCCCACGATAACCGATGTAGGTTACCTCAATGGTAGCGCCACGCTTCACACTGAGACTGTACTTACCGTCAATGTCAGTCACCGTACCATTCTTGGTACCTTTCTCCATCACTGTAGCGCCGATGATTGGTTCGCCGTTGTTGTCTTTCACGACACCCTTCACGGTGACAGTGTTCTGCTGTACTGCTTCTGTGGAAGTACTTAGTTCTGTCTCACTTGCTGCATAAGTAGGAATAGCTCCCCCAGCTGCCAAGACCAAACACGTAAGAGCTTTGACATACGCCTTGGTATGTACAAAACCAAAGAAGTGTTGTGCTTGCTTCATGTTTCAAGGTTTTATGTTAATAATTTAAATATATAATTAAGTTTCGATGGCAAAGATAAACATTTTTTTAGAAAACACCATAAAAAAAGTGTAAAATATCAACTTATTCGTTAAAAAA
>CAVKNU010000059.1:0-13959 GCA_963657465.1 Lachnospiraceae bacterium | reverse complement strand
AGAGCACAACCTTGCCAAGGTTGGGGTCGCGGGTCCGAGTCCCGTTTTCCGCTCTATTTTTTATTAGAGAAACATACCGAATCTTATGAATTTATATTTAAGATATTTTGATCGAGAGACATTTGTTTCAAATGTTGATGAAGCTATAGATTTTTTGAGAAGTATTCCTGAGATTGCAATGGGTACGAATTTGGAGGCTGATATTCGTGAATATGCAGCAAGTGACGTTTGTTATCCTAAACGTTACAAGGTTCGTCCACGTGTTTATTTTATTGTAATTAAGACTACGGCTGCCAATATGCAAGATTTTAAGGATAAAAAAGCTTTGCGTGCAGCTCCATCTGTGACAGAACGCCATGATGTAACAACAAGCGTATTGAATCGTTTGACAGAGGAAATGCCAGGATGGTATGAAGGAAGTCTAGACTTTAAGCGTGTGGTACTTGTACCTTCTACGGGTAAACATGAATATCGTGATACTCATTTCGTTGCAAATGTAAAGGCTACTTCTGGCTTGGATTGTTACAATCGTATTGTGGCTCATTTGAAAGAGCGTGTAGATTCTCGTAGTCAATTCCCATCGGCTAAAGGAAAGAACTTTCATTTCCGTTATTTGGGTCAGTGGAAATAATGTAGTTGAATTATGAATAAAGTTATGTTGATAGGAAATGTGGGCAAGGAGCCAGATGTGCATTATTACGATGCGGATCAGGCTGTGGCTCAGCTCACTTTTGCTACTACGGAAAAGGGTTATACCTTGCCTAATGGAACGCAGGTTCCTGATCATACGGATTGGCATAACCTTGTGTTTTATAGAGGATTGGCTAAGATAGTAGAGAAATATGTTCATAAGGGTGATAAACTCTATGTGGAAGGTCGTTTACGCTATCGTTCTTATGATGATAAATTGGGGAAGCGTCGTTATGTTACAGAAATATATGTAGATAACATGGAGATGCTGACTCCGCGAGTTCAATAAAAACAATACTAAAATTGGATATTTCAACTATAACAGAGGCATTTGGTGATGTGAGTTTACAATCACCGACGATGGGTGTTATTTTTGCTGCTGCTTTGGCTGCAGTGTTACTTTTAGTGTCTGCATTTGCGAGTGGATCAGAGATTGCATTTTTTAGTTTAGCACCATCTGATGTCGCTGAATTGGAAGATAGTAGGGCGGATGCAGACAAAAAAATCCAGATGTTGCGTGATGATTCGGAGCGAACTTTGGCTACCATTTTGATAACCAATAATTTTGTGAACGTGATGATAATCATGCTTTTGTCTTATGCTCTTGCTGGTTTTATTTCTTTTGGTGACAAAGCTTATTGGCTTCAATTTCTTTTAACTACAGTAGTCCTTACTTTTTTGCTCTTACTTTTTGGCGAAATTATGCCAAAAGTGTATGCTCGTCAAGACCCTTTGAAATTTTGTCGTCGTTGCGTGAGTGGAATATTGTTGGCTCGTAAGTTTTTCTGGCCTCTGGAGAATGTTTTGCTCAAGAGCGGAATCTTGGCAGAAAAAATCATTCAAAAGGAGAATCATGTGTTGAGCGTAGATGATTTGGAGCAGGCTTTGGAGTTGACTGACAAGGAGGATATAAAAGATGAGCAGAGTATGCTGCAAGGCATTATTCGCTTTGGAGACGAAACGGCCAAGGAAGTGATGACCAGTCGTCAGAACATTGTGGATTTAGACATAAAAAGCAATTTCTCAGAGGTGTTGAAATGTATCATTGATAATAATTATAGTCGTATTCCTGTATATCAAGATAATACGGATAATATTCGAGGCATCCTTTATATAAAAGATTTGCTCCCACATTTAGGAAAGCCTGCTAATTTTCGTTGGCAGAGTTTGATTCGTCCTCCATACTTTGTTCCTGAAACAAAGAAGATTGATGATTTGCTTCGAGAATTCCAAGAAAATAAGGTGCATATTGCCATTGTGGTAGATGAATTCGGAGGAACTAGTGGCATCGTTACTTTGGAAGACATCTTGGAAGAAATCGTTGGAGAAATAAATGATGAATATGATGAGGAAGAGAAATTCTATTCCAAGTTGAATTACAATACATTTGTTTTTGAGGGTAAGACTTTGCTCACGGATTTTTGTCGAATTTTAAATATTGACGACGAGGAATTTGCCGAAGTGGAAGGAGATGCTGATACTTTGGCAGGATTGCTTCTTGAGATAAAGGGCGACTTCCCTAGTATGCATGAGAAAATAGATTATAAAAACTATACTTTCGAGGTGATGAACATAGAAGAGCGCCGTATTAGCAAGATAAAGGTTACGATGCATCCTGTGAGAAACTTGGAAGAGGAAAAATAAAATCAACTTATGGCGCTAGTCAATATACGTGAAGTTTACCCAGGTGTGAGCATGGGCTTATGGCAAATGGATGAGTCGGTGGAGCAGTTCTTTGCTGATTATATTTATTTACAGAAGTACCGCTCTTCTTTGGTGGAAAAATATAAGAATGATGGCAGGAAACTGGAGTTTCTTGCCATTCGTGCATTATTGCATGATATGCTTAAATCCATGGGAATGTCTGAGCAACAAATTGAAAAAGTAGGGGAGATTTCCCATAGTGCGGCAGGCAAACCCTTATTGAAAGGTTACCATATGAGCATCAGTCATACTAGGGGCTATGCTGCTTTGATATTATCTAAGGTGAAAGAAGTGGCTGTGGATATTGAGTATTTTAGTAATCGGGTGGAGCGTATTGCTTCCAAGTTTTTGAGGAAAGATGAAAAGGCTGCTGGTTTGGATGAACTGTTGGTGCATTGGTGCGCCAAGGAAACAGTTTTCAAACTTTTTTCGGAAGATAATTTACAATTCTCCCAGATGCGAATCAAACCTTTTGACACGATGAGTGACTGGGCTTGTGAGGTGGAAAATCTGAAGAGGAAAAAGGTTGCGAGGGTTGATTTTGAGTTAACGATGGAGTTTGTGTTGACTTATGCTGCTTTGTAATATTCTCAAGAAAAGCTTAGTTGTGGGGCTCTTGGTGATGGGGCATCAGATGGGGCTTGCGCAAGAATGGCGTGTTGTGAGAGAGAATCCCCAGAAGGCTTTTCCTCGTACGGTTCCTGCTGGCAACTACAGTGGCATTGCTCATTTGCATGACGATGTTTATGCAGTGGTGAGTGATAAGTCGGATAGTGCATTGTACTTTAATTTCCGCATTCAGATAAATCCTAAGACTGGTGATTTGGAACGAGTGGAAAATCTAGGATTTACGGAGTATGTGGATGGGAGCATCCATATTGAAAGCCAGGATGCGGGGAGGTGTTGGAACAGTGTTCGGTCTGGGTATGATCATGAAGCGATAGCCAAGGTCTCTGATTCTACGTTGGTGGTGGCTAGCGAGGGATATTACAGTCTGAAAGAATATCCGATAATAGAAAAGGACAGCTTGAAAGGACATTCGACGGAGAGTAAGATGAATCGTTTGTGGGAGAAGTCGTGGAATGCGAAAGATTTTTATCCCAATTATGCTTTTGAGTCTTTGGCTTTCGACACCGTTCATCATTGTCTTTGGACGATTCCGGAGAGTACGCTCCGTGAAGATGGAGAGGTAGCTACCCCTGAGAATGGATTGGCAAACAAGCTGCGCTTGATGCGATTCGACTGGGAGGATTGGGTTGCTTGCGCTTACCTGATGGATAAGCCTTCTACAGCTAGGAAAGCAGAAACTTATGTGATGGGAGTGAGCGAGCTTTGTGCTTTGCCAGATGGACAACTCTTGGTGTTGGAACGAGAGGCTTTTATCCCTAAGATAAAACTGGGTGCATTCTGCAAGTGTAAGCTTTACTTAATTAATCCATGGAAGGAGAAGATGGTTCCTTTTGAGCAGATGCAGGATGAAAATACTTCCTTTATTGAGAAACGATTGCTTACGGAATGGAAGACTGGTTTGTCGCTTTTTGACCGTTCGTTTGCCAATTATGAGGGAATGTGCCTAGGTCCGAAGTTGGAAGACGGCTCGCAGGTTATCATTTTGCTTGCCGATTCGCAAGATCAGTATGCTGGAGTCTTGAAAGATTGGTTTAAGACTCTTGTGATTTCAAATAAATGAATAGTTTAGAATACAGAAAAACGCCAGGTTGCATATTGTGCAACTTGGCGTTATTTGATTGTGGATAGGTTTTATTGTAATTTGTTTTGATTACAACATTCCTTTTGAGCTTGGCAATTCGAAATGATAAATATCTCGTTTCACTGCCATTTTGAGTGAGCGGGCCAAGGCTTTGAAAATTCCTTCTATTTTGTGGTGCTCATTCTCACCCTCGGCCTTGATGTTGAGGTTCATCTTGGCTGCGTCACTGAGACTCTTGAAGAAATGTTTGAACATTTCCGTAGGCATTTCTCCCACCTTTTCGCGGTGGAATTCTGCATCCCAGATGAGCCAAGGTCTGCCACCGAAATCGAGAGCCACTTGGCACAGGCAATCGTCCATAGGCAAACAGTATCCGTAGCGTTCAATACCTCGTTTGTCGCCTAAGGCGTGAAGGAGGCATTCGCCCAGAGCGATTCCGGTGTCTTCAATGGTGTGGTGCTCATCCACGTAGAGGTCGCCCTTCGTGTGGATGGTCAGGTCCATCATGCCATGCTTGCCTATTTGCTCAAGCATGTGGTCGAAGAAGCCTAGTCCTGTGGAAATGTCGCATTTGCCAGATCCATCCAGGTTTACCTTGATGTAAATGTCAGTCTCTTTGGTGGTTCGCTTCACTTCGGCAATACGGTCACCAGCAAAGAGAATTTCGGAAATCTTGTCCCAGTTCATTCCATCTTTACCCAGGATGAGGCTTTTGCAACCTAAGTTCTTTGCCAATTGCGCATCACTTTCGCGGTCGCCGATCACGTAGCTGTTGGTCAGGTCGTACTCAGGGTTGTTGATGTATTCGGTGAGCATTCCTGTTCCTGGTTTGCGCATGGGTGAGTTGTCCTCTGGGAAATGTCGGTCGATGTGTTGCTTTTCAAAAACAATTCCCTCGCTTTCCAAGGTTTGAATGATGAAGTTATGGACTGGCCAGAAAGTATCCTCAGGGAAAGAGTCTGTGCCCAAACCGTCCTGATTGCTTACCATGACTAGTTTGAAGTCGGTGTGCTGTGCGATGAACGACAGGTTGTGGAACACGCCTTCGGTGAACTTTAGCTTCTCAAAGCTGTCAATCTGCTCGTCTGCCGGCTCCTCGATCAGGGTTCCGTCTCGGTCTATAAAAAGTAATTTATTCTTCATTTTTATTTATGTTGATATTTGCTTCTGCAAGGGGTGATTATTTCGTGTTGACTTGGCTTATCATGTTTGCCTCGCGCTGCTTTTTCTTCTCGATTTCTTGCACTTCATAGGAAGCGTAGAGATAGATGCTTGCCAGGTTGCTCCACACCGAAAGGTAGAAGACGAGGAAGCAGGTGATGGTCAGGATGAGGAGCAATAGGGGAGTGAAATACCCCGGAACTCCAAGTGCGTCTCCTTCGAGTGCTCCTAGTTGCGCCATCAACTGTGCTCCTCCCAGGATCAAGGCTGGTAGCGCGATGATGGAAGAGATGAGGCAAATGATGAGGCCGCAAAGGAATCCGAGCAGAAAGAAGCCGCCAAGGTGGCGAAGTCCCATTTTGTAGGCATTCCAGAACTTAGGTTTCTCTCCTGGCTTCAGGAGCATGATGTAAGGGGTGACATAAGCGTATGGTAAAAGTACAATCACTGCAAGAAGAAGGATGGGAAGACTCCAGATTCCCTTGACGAAACTGCATGCTCCTCCCAGTACGAATACGAGAATGCACATGGATAAGTTGATGAAGAGGAAGGGGAGAAAATTCTTCTTGAAAGTTCGGTTGTTCACCCACGTCCAAATGGAGGTTCCTGCCGTGATGGTGCTCACTAGCATGAGCAGGTAAATGACGGTTTGTAGAATGTAGGAAGACCAAGGATTGCTGATGCCCCAATCGTGCAGAGCCTTGTTGGGGAGTCGAAAATAGGTAGTGATCGCCATGAGTAGGGCACAAGGAAGCACTGTCCACCAGGTCTTCTTGATGATAGAAACGATATGGTTGCTCATTAAGTCATAAGCAGCTTTCATACAAGAAGTTACGCTTCTGTATTTAAATAGAATATTCGTATCCATGATAATTACTATTTATAAAAATGTCTTCTGAATTCCGAGCATGTGATGGCTGTGGCGATGGCTACGTTCAGGCTGTCAGCAGTAGGTCTGCCTTCTGGAAAATTAGGAATCAGCAGTCGTCGGTTCACTTTCTGTGACAAGGCTGGTGAAATACCTTTTCCCTCGTTGCCCATGATGATGACTCCTCGATTTTCGAGTTCTTGCTGATAGATGTTGTCTCCATTGAGAAGTGTGCCATAAACGGGAACATCGGCAGGCAACGACTCTATGAGTTCGAGCAGATTGCCGTATTCCACTTTCACACGCGCAATGCTGCCCATCGTGGCTTGCACCACCTTCGGATTATAGACGTCGGCAGTGTCCTCGCTACAATAGATGTGCGTGATTCCAAACCAATCTGCAATGCGAATGATGGTTCCCAGGTTGCCAGGGTCTTGCACTCCGTCGAGAGCCAAGCTCAGCTCCTGCGTATTTATGGAATGCGCAGTGTAATTCTTGGAGGAAGCCTGTGGGAAGACTGCAAGCACCTGTTGCGGATGCTGCAAGAAACTCACCTTTCTCAGTTCCTCATCTGTCACTTCCTGCACTTCTGTGTTTTCTGAAAAGTGCTTGCCCTGTAGCCATTCACGGGTAGCCACAATGAGGTCGGCAGGTTGTAGGGCTAGTAAGTCGTCCACAACCTTATGACCTTCGGCTACGAACTTGCCTTCTTTATTACGGTTCTTCTTCAGTTCGAGCGAACGAATGTATTTTATCTTATTCTTGCTAATCATTATGCGTGCAAAGATAGTATAATTTGCAGACAACACAAAATAATTTAAGGTTTCTTTTCGGATAATCAGAAAAATGCATTATCTTTGCAACTCATAAAACGATAAAGATTTTGAAAATAAAGAAAATTCACATACTGTTTTTGCCCTTGGTGCTGAGTGCTTGTTCGACAAGCAAATCTGTACCCGATGGCGAATACATATTAAATAAGGTGGAAGTGAAGAGCGACTCGGCGGGCTATGATGCTGGGGCGCTCAAGCAATATGTGCGCCAGAAGGAAAAGCCCAAATTGTTCTCGCTCTTCAAGAATCCGTTTAGCAAGAAGCCTGTGATCTACGACTCTTTGCAGGCACGGCTTTCTTGCCAAGACCTCCTCACGGCGATGCAAAACCAAGGATTCATGCAGGCTGGGGTGCAGCTCCACACACAGACCAAAGGGAAAAAGCTGAATGCCACTTATGTGTTGCAGCCAGGCGAGCCTTTCGTGATTGGAAGGGTGGAGTATGATGTGGCAGACGATAGCATTCAGAATCTGTTGCATCTGGACTTCCCCGAAAACCAACAGTTACGACCGGGGATGAGATTCACGGTGGAGGCGTTGGACAATGAGCGTAAGCGAATTACCAATTTGCTGGCTAATGATGGTTATTTCCGTTTTCATAAAGACTTCATCTCGTTTTCGGCTGATACGATAGCGGGGAAGAAAGACATTGCCGTCACCTTGCATCTGATGAAATACAGGGCCAATAGCAATGCGCCGGAGACGGAACATCCACGCTATGAGGTGAGAAAGGTGAACTTCTTGAGCAATGACAGCGACCGTATTCATCTTCACCATCGGGTGCTGCTGAATGCCACAGCCTTGCGGGAAGGAAAACCCTACAGTGCTGAGGCGTTGCAGCGTACCTACAATAACTTCGCTCGTTTGCAGGCGGTGAAATACACCAATATTCGCTTTCAGGAGATTCCAGACAGCAACAAGCTCGATTGCAATATTCAGATTAGTACGAACAAGCCTTCCACTATCGCTTTTCAGCCAGAGGGGACGAACACGGCGGGTGACCTGGGAGCGGCAGCTTCGCTCACCTACACCAATCGCAACCTCTTCCGTGGAAGTGAGCAGTTGAGCGTGGAGTTGCGTGGAGCTTATGAGGCCATCACGGGACTGGAGGGCTATCAGGACCAGAACTATACGGAATATTCCGTGGAGTCGAAATTGATTTTTCCTCGTTTCTTGGCTCCGTTCCTCTCCAAGAGTTTCCGTCGTCGCCAGACTGCCAGTAGCGAACTTTCTGTGAGTTGGGATTTGCAGAACCGTCCGGAGTTCCATCGTCGTGTCTTCTCCACAGCATGGCGTTATCGCTGGACTGAACCTCATCACCATCTGTCTTGGCGCTTCGACCTGCTGGACTTGAATTATGTTTACATGCCTTGGATTTCAGATACTTTCAAGCGCGATTACTTGGACAATGTGGATAGCCGGAATGCCATTCTTCGTTATAATTACGAAGACATCTTCATTATGAAAATGGGTTTCGGACTGAACTATAGTGATGGGGTGGATGCGTTTCGATTGAACGTGGAATCGTCGGGCAATCTGCTGAATGGGGTGTCGAAGGCCTTTGGCTTTAAGACCAATTCGGATGGTCAGCACACTTTGTTTAACATTGCTTACGCTCAGTATGCTAAGTTTGATTTCGATTACACCCATCTCATGCAGTTTGACAAGCGCAATGCCTTGGCTCTCCATGCAGGCGTGGGCGTGGCTTATCCCTACGGCAACAGCAAGGTGCTGCCTTTCGAGAAACGTTATTTCTCGGGAGGTGCCAACTCGGTGAGAGGATGGGGCGTGAGAGAGTTGGGCCCTGGCAAGTTTAAGGGAACCGATGGTCGCATCGACTTCATCAATCAGACGGGCGACCTCAAGCTCGACCTGAATGCGGAATATCGAACCGCTCTCTTCTGGAAGTTTGAGGGAGCTGTGTTTGCGGATGCGGGTAATATTTGGACGCTTCGCAACTATGAGGACCAACCTGGCGGACAGTTTAAGTTCTCTGAGTTCTATAAGCAGATTGCTGCGGCGTATGGATTGGGAATCCGATTGAACTTCGATTATTTCATCTTACGTTTCGACATGGGAATGAAGGCCATCAATCCTGCTTATGAGACCTCGGAAGAGCATTGGGCCATCATTCATCCGAAGATGAGTCGCGACTTCTCGTTCCATTTTGCCGTGGGACTTCCTTTCTAGTTGTCAGTACGGTTGAAATACCCTGTGCTTTTAATGTTCATCGGATTACACGGAGGTATCGGAGCATTCTTGCTTATGCGATTACTCACGGATTTGATTCCTGTAAGTTAGAAATGAGCGGGAAGTTTGTCGAGTTTCACTTTCCATTTGCCTTGGCTCAGTTCCATTGGCAAGTGGAAGTCTGCTTGTTCCACGAGGTGGGCAGCTTGTCCGATGGTGTCCATTTGCAGGAAGTTGCAAACGGTCACAACGACGTTGGCAGTCACCTCGTCATCGCCGAAGTCAATGTCCTTGATTTCGAAGGTAGCGTCTTCTTCCTTTTGCCTTAGTAGCTCAATGTCAGCCTCGTGCACATTGCTTGCCGCATAGCGAAGCCAGCGTTCCGACTCGGGTGTGCAGTACTTGGCTGCCTGGGCGAAATGCCAGTTGTAATAGTAGGTGGCGAAAGAATCCACGTCTGTTTTCAGCTGTTCTTCGCTTCCCTCGTGCGCCTGACAACCCACGATGGTCAATGCGCCCAGGGCAACAATTCCCACGACCATCCACCGTCCCATTATCGACTTCTTTACCATCCTATTAATTTCTTTAATATCTATTAATTTGTAAAATTTTGGCACAAAGATAGTAAAAAACTTTGTAATAAGAATCTTTTTTGCTAACTTTGCATGAAAATATAACTTAAAAATGCTAAGATTCATTTCCTTTGGCAGTGGAAGTAGTGGCAACTGTTACTATCTTTACACTGAAACGGATTCGATATTGATAGACGTAGGAGTAGGAATTAGAACACTGAAGAAGCATTTCCATAACTATGGATTGCGCTTCGAGGATGTGCGCCACATCCTCATCACTCATGACCACGCCGACCATGTGAAGTCGGTGGGGAGTCTAAGCACTGACTATAAGCTACCAGTATTTACGACCCGTAAAGTTCATCAGGGCATCGAGCGCAACTATTGTGTTCGCAAGAAGATCGTGCCTGATTATGCGCATGTCATTGAGAAGAATGTGCCGTTCATGCCGGGTGAGTTCAAGGTGACTCCGTTTGGGGTGCCTCACGACAGTACCGACAATGTGGGCTACTTCGTGGAGTGTGAGGGTGTTTGCTTTTGTCTGATTACCGACGTTGGTCACATCACGGACGAAATGCACGATTTCATTGGGCGTGCCAATTACTTGGTGCTGGAGGCCAACCACAGTGTCGAGATGCTCCAGCAGGGACCTTATCCTCAGTATCTGAAGGAGCGCATCCTGGGACCAAACGGCCATTTGAGCAATGATGCTTGCGGAGAGGCTTTGGCAGATTACGCCACTCCCGAACTTCGCCATGTGTGGCTTTGCCATTTGAGCGAGGAGAACAATCATCCGGAGCTGGCTCGCAAGACTGTGGAGCAGATTCTGCGCAGCAAGGGAATTGTGCCTGGAAAGGATTTTGAGCTGGAGGTGTTGAAGCGAAAAACACCGAGTGAAGTTTATAAATTGGTGTAAAGTCTCCCGCAGATTACACGAATTCAACCGTACAGATAGAATTTTTTCTACCTATACGGTTGTTTTTTTTCATCCGTGTAATCCGATGAAAAACAACTGTACTGATTAAATCTTGTCGAGTGCCTGCTTGATGTCATCGAGAATGTCTTCCACGTCCTCGATACCCACAGAGAGGCGGATGAGGTCTGGAGCGACACCGGCTTCACGCAACTGCTCGTCGGAAAGCTGACGATGGGTGTGGCTGGCAGGGTGGAGCACGCAGGTGCGGGCGTCTGCCACGTGGGTCACGATGTTGATCATGTCGAGCGAATCCATAAACTTGATGGCTGTCTCACGGTCGCCCTTCAGTCCGAAGGCAATGACGCCGCAAGTGCCGTTTGGCAAGTATTTCTCTGCCAGGGCGTGGTAAGCGTCGTCTTTCAGACCGCTGTAGTGAACCCAAGCCACGCGAGGGTCGTCATGCAGGAACTCTGCCACCTTCTGCGCGTTCTTGCAGTGTTGCGCCATGCGGAGGTGGAGGCTCTGAAGACCGATGTTGAGGAGGAAGGAATTCATTGGGGCAGGGATGGAGCCGAGGTCGCGCATCAGCTGTGCCACGAGCTTGGTGATGTAGCCCATCTTGCCAAACGCCTTCACGTAGGTGAGTCCGTGGTAACTGTCGTCTGGGGTGCAAAGACCAGGGAACTTGTCGGCATTTGCCATCCAGTCGAAGTTGCCGCTATCCACTACTACGCCACCCACCTGACAAGCCGTTCCGTCCATGTATTTCGTGGTGGAGTGGGTCACGATGTCGGCGCCCCATTCGAATGGGCGGCAGTTGATAGGGGTGGCAAAGGTGTTATCGACGATGAGAGGAACACCGTTCTTATGGGCGATGCGAGCGAACTTCTCGATGTCGAGCACGGCGCAACCTGGGTTGCTGATGGTCTCACCAAACACAGCCTTGGTGTTAGGGCGGAAAGCCTTCTGTATTTCTTCCTCGCTGTCGTTAGGGTTGACGAAGGTGCACTCGATGCCGAGTTTCTTCAGCGTTACGCCGAAGAGGTTGAAGGTGCCACCGTAGATTTCGTTGCTGGTCACGATGTGGTCGCCAGCCTCGCAAATGTTGAACACGGCGTAGAAGTTGGCTGCCTGTCCGCTACTGGTCAATACAGCGCCCACGCCCCCTTCCAACTGTGCTATTTTCTTTGCCACAGCGTCGTTGGTAGGGTTTTGGAGTCGGGTGTAAAAGTAGCCTTCCTTCTTCAGGTCGAAGAGCATGGCCATCTCCTCAGAGTTGTCGTATTTGAAGGTAGTGCTCTGAATGATAGGCACTTCGATTGGTTCGCCGTTCTTCGGCTCATAACCTCCCTGCACGCAGATAGAGGCTGTACGTAGTTTCTTTTCCATAAAAAATGATTTATTTATTTATTTATAGGTTGTTATTGTCTTAGGTTTTTTCTTCTGCAGTCGGGACACTCGCCCTTGATGACAAACGAGACGGAATGAGGATGCGGTTGGCTGTGGGCTTGATGCCTTTCACCTCCAGGCGGTTGATAATATCTTGTGTTTCCATCTTCGGTCGTTATTTTTTTGATGCAAAGGTAATCATAAAGTTGCTAAATCGCAAGGTTTTTGGGGCTTTTCTCTGTTGGATGAATCGTTTTTGTGTCATATTTTTGTCAATTTCGTGGATAATGAGTAATTTTGCAGCCGATTACGAATAAATATGAATAGAAAAGATTTAACTCAGGGCAGCATTCTCGGCAACATCACGGCTTTTGGGCTGGCAAGGTGGAACGAGCATGCCGTACGCTCCATTATGCGCTGGGCATAACTTGCACGTACGGCATTGTGATGATTCTCCTCTGGCAGTTGTTCCCAGAGTGGGCGATTCGCATTTTCACGGATGATGAGGCACCAGAAGTTTAAGGCAGCTTAGTCCATGTTGACGTTGCCTCCGCTGCCGCTACCGCTACCACCACCGTCGCCATCGGAGCCTCCGCCGCTTGGGTTGTCCTCGCCAGAATCCTTGTCTGGGTCTTCCACGTCGCCCCCGTCGCCTGAGGTCACGTTCTTCACCACCTTTCCGTTGCGGTCGTAGCAGGTGATTTGGATGGAGGTGTTCTTGAGCTCGTCCTTGATCTCCACGCTTGGGGTGAAGATGACGCGGCGGCAACTGATGAGGCTGGTTGCCACTTCGCCTACGGTGGCCACGCTCTTGGCACGCACGCCGAATCGCATGGTTCCGAGTCCTGGGATGGCTACGGAGTGACCCTCGGTGGTCCATGCCTTGATGACATCGCCAGCGGCGTCCCAGCACGCCTGCATCACGCCTCGGCTGATGCCACTTCTGAGTGCTGCCTCCTTGATCACCTTGCTCTCTGAGAGCTTACTGTACATTTCCGTGCTGAGCATGTAGCGGAAATTGCCTTGATACTTACCAACTTGAACTTTGGTTTCCTTTGCTTTGAGATTGATTGCCATAATTTTTCGTGCTCCCTTTTTACTTCTTCTTTCCTTGTTTTTGAGGAAAGCTCCCTTTGGGGGGATAGAGAAGGACTCGTGTCGGAGCGTTGGAGTCTTGTTTTTTACTTTTTTACCTTTTTACCCTTTTGCCTTTATCTGATCGTGATAGTAGGCACGAAGTGGGTGGAGTCGGTTCGGGTGGAGATGTTGTTCTCCTGTTGCTGTCGCTGGTTCTTGCCGATGACGAGACCTGCGGTGCACGAGCTCGTGAGGAAGGTTACGATGGCAGAGCAGACCGCCACGACCAGATACTTGATGAATGCCTTCATGTACGGTGTCATAATTTTTTTGCCCCCTGTTAACTTCTCCTCTCTTCTTTCTGAAGTCTCTTCATTTTGAGAGAGGTAGAAGGACTCGTTTCGAGGCGTGGAGTCTTTTTTCTACTTTCTTTTACTTTTCCAGTTGGGGAAATATTTTTCTCCAGTTGGGGAAGTGATTTTCTAGCGCTTTCTGAATCACGATGCAAAGATACGACATTCCTCACGGGCGGTTGGAGGATGGCGGAGGATGGCGTGCGATAGCAGGACATTTTATGGTTCTCCGAGCTCTTCGACTATCGCTCTCACTTGTCGGGGCGTGAAGCCCTTGCTGTTTTTGTGGTAGCCCGTTTGCTGGAGTTGCGCCCAGAGTGGGGTGCAGCGGTAAATCCAAGCCATGAGGTGGTTGACGGCTGTGCGTGGGGTACTTTCTGGAAAGTACATCAAAGCTAGTTCTTTCTTTGTGTACTGTCGGATTTTGAATTCTGTTTCCATTTTTCAAAAAATGTTTTAAAATTGTTTTTTAATAATGTTTCTTTTTCTTGACTTG
>CAVKNU010000058.1:0-14055 GCA_963657465.1 Lachnospiraceae bacterium | reverse complement strand
TTAGGATACAAGATTCTCAATCTTGGCATAGGGGTTCGATTCCCCTATCGACTACATAATTGTGTGTTTTTCATGGTATTAGATATTATGTGATTTAGTTTATCGTGAGATAAGTTAAATTCTTTATATGCGGTCGATTCATCTAATGGTTAGGATACAAGATTCTCAATCTTGGCATAGGGGTTCGATTCCCCTATCGACTACATAATAAAGGAAAATATCATAAATGATTTATTGAGTAATGTTGATCGTGAGATTGACATTACTTTTTTTGTTCTAAACTTTTGTAGTTTCCGATTTTTCCTGTATCTTTGTGCCATGAAAAAGATTTTCCTTAGATATTGGTTGGTTTGTTGTATGCTTCTGGGGATGTTTGCTGTTCCCTTGCATGCTCAACGTTCTGTCATTGCGAATGCCCGTATTGCCTCCTTGCAGGTGATGGTGGGGGATAGATGGCAGTCGATGCCGGTAGCTCGATTGGGTGAAGAGCAGATTCGTATCGCATTTGATGATATGACCCACGACCTTCATCGTTATACCTATACGATTACTCACTGTGATGCTGATTGGAGTGAGTCACAGGGACTTTTTGCTTCTGATTACCTAGAGGGCTTCAATGAAGAATTGACCATCGAGGATAGTCAACAGTCTGTCAATACCAATTATCTCTATACTCATTATCAGCTTTCCATTCCCAATGCGGATTGCCGTCTCACCATGAGTGGCAACTACAAGCTTACGGTTTTCGATGATGATTGTGGGCATCTGCCTATGTTTACTGCTTGTTTTATGGTGGTAGATGAGCAGATGACGGTATCTATGTTTTATTTTTCTAATACAGATGTAGATGTGAATCGTAGCCATCAGCAGGTGGCGCTCTCTGTGATGTACGGGCAAGTGAGGATTACTGACCCGAAACGGCAACTGAAGACAGTGGTATTGCAAAATGGACGGTGGGACAATGCTGTGATAAATCCAGTGGCAGATTTCGTGAGTGCGGAAGGTTTGCAATATCGCCACAATCGTTTGTTGATATTTGATGGTGGTAATGAATATCGTAAGTTTGAGTTGCTTGACTTAGACCATGTCACAATGGGACTTGATGAAATCTTATGGGATGGACATGATTTCCATGCCTATGTTTTTCCTGATCAGCCTCGTCCTAGTTATGTGTATGATGAGGGACCCAAAGGTGGATTCTATATAAGAAATAGTGATAACCAAGAAAACGACTTCGCTTCGGATTATGCATGGGTGCATTTTCGCTTGGATGCCCCTTTGCAACAAGGAGACGTATATCTCAATGCAGACTGGACGCACGATAGTTTCCTGCCGACTTATCAAATGACGTATGATATTGATGCTCATTGCTACCGTGGCAATGCTTTGCTCAAGCAGGGGTATTACAGTTATCAATACCTTGTGTTGCGATCTGATGGCACCACAGCTCCAGTTTTGTCTGAAGGCAACTTTTTCCAAACTTCCAATACCTATCAAGCCCTTGTGTATTACCGAGGAGTAGGAGAGCGTGCCGACCGTTTGCTAGGATATGGAGAAGTGAAATAATAAGATTAAAAAATCTGTGGCAAATACTTGCTACATAGGTATTTGCCACAGATGGTATCCTTTTGATTTTCGAGCTTTACCTTAGAAAGCGAGTCTTGCTTATTGTTCGGCAACTTTTATATTAGATATGTTTAATTTATAATACCATGCACTGCCACCAATATAAGTTGGTTGTTTGTATAGTTTCGTATATAAGTATTGTAGAGTTCCACTTATGATAACTTTATTGCTAGGAGTGTTCTTAAAATGTTCTGGCATGTTTGCGACAATTGCTATAGAGCCATCGATACAGTCTAAATCGCGTAGAAAAACAGAGCGATTATCGAAATTAAAGCACCAAGTTCCATCAGCGTTTTGATAGAACTCTCCCTCTTCATTTTCTATATTATATGGTTCGTAACTCATATCCTCAGGATATGTGATTTCTATAGCCTCTTCCTCATCGTTATCTTTGCGAGATGTGAAGAAAACAGCAACTAGTGCAACAAAGATGCTAGTTGCAAAGGTGTAAAAGAAATGTTTCTTATTCATAATTGTGTAGTTACATAAGTTTTTGCGCATCTGTAACCTCTAGGTTATAGATGTAGAGAATGGTTTCTGCATTGCTTGCAGTGGAACGTTTTAGATGTAAGAATTGTATTTTCCCACTGACTCTTACTTTGCTATTTACGTCTTTTAAATTTTCAGGCATATTGGTAACAATAATCTCAGCTCCACTACAGTCACCAAAATTTTCACCTAAGACTTGATGATCATCTAAGTGGAATTCCCACTCTCCTGTATTACGATTTTGCATGAAGTAGCCTGCTTCTTTCTCAATAAAGAATGGATCGTAATTCATGTTCTCTGGGCACCAAGTAACAAATGGTGCTTCTTCCTCATTGTTATCTTTGCAAGATGTGAAGAAAACAGCAACTAGTGCAACAAAGATGCAAGTTGCAAAGGTGTAAATTAAATGTTTCTTGTTCATAATTGTGTCATTTTTGAGGTTAGTAAAAAATGTTTTTTGCAAATATAGTGAGTCGTTTCGATAAAAATAGGAAAAATACAAAAATTAACTAAAATAAAATCGGGGGCAAATGCTTATGTAGCAAGTATTTGCCCCCGATGATAAATTTATATAAATACTAATTTTTGAAACTATGAATTGGTGCAGGAATACGCCCCACACGATTGACGAATGCAGAGCAACTGAAAGAGTTGACAGGCATGATAGGAGCATGACCTAGCAAACCGCCAAAGTCAACATTGTCGCCCACTTTCATTCCTACCACAGGGATGACACGTACAGCAGTTGTCTTTTGGTTCACCATACCAATGGCAGCCTCGTCGGCAATGATACCAGAGATGGTGGTGGCAGGAGTGTCGCCAGGAATGGCAATCATGTCGAGTCCTACAGAGCATACGCAAGTCATTGCTTCCAATTTCTCGATGGTGAGTGCGCCAGCCTCCACAGCGTCAATCATACC
Source organism: Lachnospiraceae bacterium (assembly GCA_963657465.1). Lineage (GTDB taxonomy): Bacteria > Bacteroidota > Bacteroidia > Bacteroidales > Bacteroidaceae > Prevotella. Next base: position 11,020 of record CAVKNU010000058.1, on the reverse strand, counting down.
TTGGTCTTCGCTCACAGGGATGAAGGCACCACTCAAACCGCCCACGTATGAAGACGCCATGATACCACCTTTCTTCACTTGGTCGTTGAGAAGGGCAAGGGCTGCTGTCGTACCTGGTGCGCCTGGGTGCTCCAAGCCAATTTCCTTCAATATGTCTGCCACACTATCGCCAATAGCTGGGGTAGGAGCCAGTGATAGGTCGATAATGCCGAATGGAATACCCAAGCGACGAGATGCTTCTTTGGCAACGAGCTGACCTACACGAGTAATCTTGAATGCTGTGCGCTTGATGGTTTCACAAAGAACCTCAAAGCTCTCGCCACGGACACTCTCCAAGGCGTACTTCACAACGCCCGGACCACTGACACCCACACTGATTACGGCATCTGCCTCGCTCACACCGTGGAAAGCTCCTGCCATGAATGGGTTGTCGTCAGGTGCATTGCAGAGCACAACGAGCTTGGCACAACCCAACGAGCCTTGGTTTTTGGTAGCCTCGGCCGTATCTTTCACGATCTCACCCATCAGACGTACGGCATCCATGTTGATACCCGTCTTGGTGCTACCCACATTGACCGAGCTACAGATGAAGTCGGTCTGAGCCATCGCTTGTGGGATGGAGCGAATCAATAGTTCGTCGCTCTTGCTCATACCCTTGCTCACGATGGCAGAATAACCACCGAGGAAGTTAACACCCAATTCCTTGGCACACTTGTCGAGCGTCTTGGCTATCTGTACATAGTCGTCAGTTGTCTTGCATGCAGAACCACCCACAAGGGCGATAGGGGTGATGGAGATGCGCTTGTTCACGATAGGCACCCCGAACTCCTTGGAAATATCCTCACCCGTCTTTACGAGATTCTTGGCAAGGCGAGTAATCTTATTGTATATATTCTGGCAAAGCTCATTGAGATCGGTCGATGCACAGTCCAAAAGGTTGATACCCATGGTGATGGTACGTACATCGAGGTTCTCTTGCTCTATCATCTTGTTGGTTTCGATAACCTCGGAAATATTAATCATGCTTTTGTATATCTACTATAAAACAATTGAATTACCTTATCACTTAGATGCGGTGCATCATGTCGAAGATTTCCTCACGCTGGCACTTCACCTGTACGCCCATTCCCTTACCAATTTCTGAAAGTTCATCGGCAACGTCTTCGAATGCTTTCTTCATCTTGCCCATATCCACAATCATCATCATGTTGAAATACTCCTGCACGATGGTCTGGGAGATATCAAGGATGTTGATGTCGTTCTCGGCTAGATAGGTACACACCTTGGCAATAATACCAACCGTATCCTTGCCCACTACTGTAATAATCGTTCTGTTCATGAATTAAATTCTTTTAATTGGTAATTATGATGGCGCAAAAGTACAACTTTATTGGCAAACCACCAAACAAATGTAAGAAAACTTATCGATTTTCTGTCGATGTGATAGTTCTTTTCGGACGCATAGCTTAAAATTTATACTTTTTTATTTTGTTGTTTCTAATGAAAGTCGTATCTTTGCACCATATATTTCTAGAAAAAGGATGAAACGTAGGCTTTACTTATTCTCGTTATGGGTAGCCACTGTGAGTGTGCTGCTTTCTACCGTGGTGATGCATCATCATCATTACGGCGAGATTTGTATGGTCATTGAGCAATGTGCCCTGGACGGCAATCTGAATGACGAACACACCGAGCATCATGAGAATGAACAAGAGGGATGTCAGGTGAGCCGGATGCATCATTTCATCATCAATGCCAAGGTGGTGAAGGATGTGAGAAAGCATCTCTTGGATGATGCATCGCAGTGGGTTGCGGTACTGCCAAGTGAGGTGGAACTCAGTGCTGACTGCGCACTTGTTGCTGTGGAATGGCAACAAGCTACAGAGTCCCTTAGTAAGGGGAATATTACGTCCAGATATTTGCGAGGACCTCCTTCTGATTCTTTATTATAATCGTTTGTTGGCTTTTGCAACCGAGTTGCAAAGGCAAGGGTGTGCTATGCGTTGCAACTAGGTTGCAGCGTGATTATTGTAATTTTGCACCCAGAAATAAAAAACGTCATAAATGTATAATAAAGAATCTTTTGAAAGCATGAAGAGAATTTTGTTTATTGTGGCAGTGACAGCTGTCGCATTGGTGGGCTTCACTTTCTTTGCCAAGAGCAGCGATGCGCAGGCTCATGGGCAAGAGGAAGAACATGAGGAGGAAGTGGATTTTGATAATATCCCATTGACAGCGAAGCAGGTGAATACCGTGGACTTGAAGATGGGTGAGGTGGAATCACGCGAGTTGGATGCTACCATCCAGGTGAACGGTGCTTTGGTGCTTCGTGCACAAAACATGGGTGATGTGGCTTCGCTCATGGGAGGAATGGTTAAGAGTGTGCTGGTGAAGGATGGGCAACAGGTGAGCAAAGGACAGGTGGTGGCTACCATCGAGAATACCGATGTGGTATCTTTGCAACGTGAGTATTATTCTGCCTATAAGGAATGTGAGATGGCACGATTGGAGATGGAGCGCCAACAGACTTTGGCTGCCAATGGTGCTGGTGTCAAGAAAAACATGCAGCAGACTCGCAAGGAATATCAAGTGGCTCATGCCAATTTGATAGGTATTGCCCGTCAGTTGCAGCAATTGGGAGTAAGTACGGCTGCTGTGGCAAAAGGTAAGTTTACCACGGTCTTTCCTTTGCGTGCTCCTATCAGTGGCACGGTAAGCCAGATTACTGCCAGCTTGGGAAGCTATGCCGATATGCAGACTCCGTTGATGAAGATTCGCAACAATGGGGCGGTGGAGTGCGACCTCAATGTTTTCGAGAAAGATATTAATAAAGTGAAGGCAGGCAATCGTGTGTTGCTTTCTTTGACCAACCAACCTGGCGTGAATGTGTCAGGACATGTGTATGGCATGAACCAATACTTCAATGACGGCACCAAGAGCGTGGCTGTGCATGTGAAGCTCGATGCTACTCGCAATGCCAAACTGTTTGATGGCATGTATGTGTCTGGACAGATTGCCACTGGCCGCCAACAGTGCAATGCATTGCCTAGTAAGGCTATTGTCAAGGTGGACGGCAAGGATTATATCTTTGCGCTCAACCATGCCCCTAAGGGCGGTTCTTATAGTTTCTCTCGTCATGAGGTAACTACGGGTGTGAGCCAGAACGGATATACCGAGGTGTCTCTCTGCAAGCATATCCAGAAAGGTCAGAAGATTGTAACCGACAATGCTTTCTATCTCGCTTCGCTTACTGGCGAACATGGGGAGGAAGACTAATAGAATTTATAGCTTATGTTTCAGAAACTTATCACATACTCCATTCACCACAAGTTGGTGGTCGGAGTGCTGACGCTTGCCCTTGTGGTTTGGGGCATCGTGTCTCTCATACGCTTGCCTTTTGATTCCACTCCAGACATTACTGATAATCAGGTACAAGTTATCACCCAGGCTCCTTCGCTTGGAGCACAAGAGGTGGAACAATATATCACCACACCGATAGAGATGGCACTTGCCAACATTCCCCGACTAGAGGAGCGACGCAGTATCTCTCGTAGCGGATTGTCGGTCATTACGTTGGTGTTTGATGATGATGCCGACATCTATTGGGCTCGAGCACAAGTGAACCAGATGTTGGAGACGGCTACCAAGGAGTTGCCTAGCAACACCGATACGGAAATGGGACCTATTGCCACAGCCCTTGGTGAAATCTATCACTATACGGTGCGTGCCAAGAAAGGATACGAAAACAAGTATTCGCTCACCCAATTGCGTACCATTCAAGACTGGATTGTACGTAAGCAACTGTCGGGTACTCCGGGCGTGGCGGAGGTGAGTGGCTGGGGAGGCTACGTCAAGCAGTATGAGGTAGCCATCAATACCGACCAACTCAATGCTAATGGATTGACGGTGAGCGATGTGTTTGATGCACTTGAGAAAAACAATGCCAATACGGGTGGTAGCTATATCGAACAGAATTCCAATCAGTATTATATCCGAGGCATCGGAGTGGTGAAATCCTTGCAGGATATAGCCAATATCTCGGTAAAAACTGTGAACGGTACACCTGTGAAAGTGGGTGACATTGCCAAGGTACAGTTGGGACATGCCACTCGATTTGGTGCCGTCACTCGCAATGGCGAGGGAGAAGTGGTGGCTGGTATCGCCATCATGCTCAAGGGCGAGAACTTCCAAGAGGTAAGTAAGAATGTAAAGGCACGTATTGCACAGATACAGAAGTCATTGCCAGAGGGAGTGGTTATCGAGCCGTTTATCGACCGTACCAACTTGGTGGATAGAGTGGAAGGGACGGTTGCCCACAACTTAATAGAGGGAGGTTTGATAGTCATCTTTGTGTTGATTCTCTTCTTGGGCAATTATCGTGCAGGATTGGTGGTGGCTAGTGTCATCCCATTGAGTATGCTCTTTGCTTTCGGAATGATGAAAGCATTTGGCGTGGATGGCAACCTGATGAGTCTGGGAGCCATAGACTTTGGTATGATTGTCGATTCGGCGGTGATTATCGTTGAGGCTGTGGTGGCCCATATCAATACCGGACATTTCTCCAACCCTGAGGTGAGGGCGGCATTTGCGGCTCATTCGGGCAGCCAACCATTCTGTCTGACCAGGAAGCAGATGGACGAGGAGGTGCATTTCTCTGCGTCTCGCATCCGTCAGAGCGCTACCTTTGGTGAAATCATGATCATGATTGTGTATGTGCCTCTGATGACTTTGGTGGGTATCGAGGGCAAGATGTTCCGTCCGATGGCACTCACGGTGTTCTTTGCCATCTTGGGAGCCTTTATTCTCTCGCTCACTTATGTGCCGATGGCTAGTAGCCTCTTCTTGAGCAGAAAGATGCACAATCGCGAAACGATTTCTGACCGTATGATTAAGAAGTTGCAAGCATGGTATCGTCCTGTGCTCGATTGGGTGTTGGCTCAGAACAAGAATGTGATTACGGGTGCCGTGGCTCTATTCTGTGTGAGTGTGGTTGGCTTTAAGTTTCTGGGTGGTGAGTTTATCCCTAGTTTGGAGGAAGGCGACTTTGCTGTAGAGATAAGTATGTCGCAGGGTACTTCGCTCTCACAGATGGTGGAGAGCTGTACTAAGGCAGAGAAACTCTTGAAGGCGGAGTATCCTGAAATCAAGCAGGTGGTGAGCCGTATTGGTAGTGCTGAGATTCCTACGGACCCAATGCCTGTGGAGCGTGCCGACATCATGATTTCACTCAAACCTAAGGCTGAATGGACTTCGGCAGAGACGACCGATGAGCTGATGGAAAAGATGGAGGAGACGCTGAAGACGATTCCGGGCTTGGAGGCTGAGATCTCACAACCTATCCAGATGCGTAACAATGAGCTGTTGACAGGTATCAAGCAAGATGTTGCCATCAAGATCTTTGGCGACGATTTGGATGTACTTACCCAGCAAGCCACTAAGATAGAGCATCTCATTAAGAATGTGAACGGCGTGAGTGGCATCTATGTGGAGCAAGTGTCTGGTTTGCCTCAGATTCAGGTGAAATACAACCATGAGCGAATGGCGGAGTATGGCGTGAGCGTGGATGATGTCAACAAGGTGTTGGAAACCACGTTTGCTGGTGCTGTGGCTGGTTCTGTGTATGAGGGAGAGAAAAAGTTCGACCTCATCCTTCGCATGGATGGTATGCAGCGCAATGTGGAGTCTCTTCAGCGCCTCAGTGTTCCAGTGCAAGGAGGCGGTGTGGTGCCATTGACCCAGATTGCCGACATCGTGTATGAGTCGGCTCCTGCCCAGGTGTCTCATGAGGATGGCGCTCGCCGCATTTATGTGGGATTCAATGTGAAGGGGCGTGACGTACAGAGTACCGTCGATGAGATTCAGAAACTCTTGGATGACAAACTGAAACTACCAGAAGGTTATTATTACAACTATGGTGGAGAGTTCCAAAATTTGCAGAGTGCCACCCATCGTTTGATGATAGTCGTGCCTGTGGCATTGCTTATCATCTTGCTCTTGCTCTATGCCACTGTGAAGAACGTGCGTGAATCATTGTTTGTGTTCTCTGCCATACCATTGGCAGCTATCGGTGGCGTTTGGGCTTTGTGGTTCCGTGGAATGCCATTCTCCATTTCGGCAGGTGTGGGCTTTATCGCTCTCTTTGGTGTGGCTGTGCTCAATGGTATCGTGCTCATCGGTCAGATGAACCAGATGCAGCGAGAGCAGCAACTCTCTTTGGGGACTGAGACCGACGACGTGAAAGAGCGAATCCACCATCGCATCATAGCGAGCTGTATGATTCGTTTGCGCCCTGTACTGATGACGGCGCTTGTGGCTTCTATGGGCTTCCTGCCAATGGCGCTCTCGCAAGGTGATGGTGCCGAGGTGCAGCGTCCTTTGGCTACTGTGGTGATTGGTGGACTGATTACCTCTACTTTGCTTACGCTGCTTGTATTGCCAGCCATTTATAAGACGTTTACTAAGAAATAACTTTGGATTCAACAACAATGAAGAAACTATATTGGGGCATCGCCCTTTGTATGATAAGCCTTGGAGCAATGGCGGAAAACCATGCTGCTCCGGGCACACAAATTACTTCTCGCAAGGTGCTCAACTTGCAGCAGTGCGTGGACTGGGCACTTCAGAATAATCCTACGATTCGGATAGGACAAAAGTCGGTGGAACGTGCCAAGGCTATGCAAGGCACGGCATGGGATGTGGATAAGACGGAGCTTTCTCTTTCACAGGATCCTACCTCGGGTGGAAGTCCAGACAATGCCATCGCCATCACGCAGCAGATAGAGTTCCCTACTGTCTATGCAGCTCGCCATCGCCAATTCAAGGCTGAGATGAAGGCAGAGATGAGCAGAATGGATGTGCTGAGAAATCAGTTGAAGGCAGACGTGACAAGTGCTTATTATAGTGTGATTTATAATCAGGAGCGAGTAAGAATACTTCAACAGCAGGATAGCCTCTTGGTTCATTATCTCGATATTGCCACCAAGCGTCATCAAGCTGGTGAGGTGCGCAAGCTAGAAGTGCTTTCGGCTGAACGTATGCACAATGAGAATTACTTGGAGTTGGCTTCGGCAAAGACGGAAGTGGGCACTTCGCTCTTGCAATTGGCCAACTTGCTCAATACGGACGAAGTCATCGTGCCAGCAGAGGAAAGTCTCAAGGCTATCCAAAGTAAAGTGAGCGCTTACAACTATCAGCAGACTTCTGAGGGGGTGTATGCGCAAGACCGCTTGACGGCTCTCGACAAGTCGCTTGCCACAGCCAAGACGGGATATGCACCTTCGCTGTCGTTGTCGCTTCGCAATCAGTTGGTCATCACTTCATGGGATCCTTATCATCAGAGCCGTAGCAAGTTTGATGGAGGCAACTTCATGGGTTTTGAAGTGGGCATCGGTGTGCCTCTCTTCTTTGGTGCTACCAAGGCGAAGGTGAAGGCCGCACGAGTGGAGCGTGAGATGGCAGAGATGGAGATGAACCAGCAACAGGCTTCCCGAAACAAGGAGTATGAGACGATTCGCAATCGATACAGCGCTGCCTACAGCCGTATGATGTATTACGAGCAGAAGGGCATGAAGAGCGCCAGCGAGCGAGAAAAACTCGGTACGCTGGAGTATGAGAACGGCGAAATCGACTATACGGATTATGTTGTCATCTTGCAAGAGTGCATCGATACCAAGCTGAAATATGCCAGTGCGCTGAACGACTACAATCAGGCAGTTATCGAAATGCAACGATTGGTGGGGCATGAGTAAGCCCTACTTCCTTTTCAACCCTCTGACGGCTTCGGCTTCCAGAGGGTTTTCTGGCCAATAGTGTTTGGGATAACGTCGCTTCAATTCCTTTCTCACTTCAAAGTAAGTGCCTTGCCAGAAACTGCTGAGGTCTTGGGTGAGCTGCACTGGCTTGAAACCAGGCGAGAGCAGTTCCATGAGCACGGGTTGCTTGCCATCGTTGACACATGGGGTGCGTTCCAATCCGAAGCATTCTTGCAGGCGCACGCTCAGCACGGGTGCTTCTGCCCCCAAACGATAGTCGATGCGGATGCGACTTCCTGTTGGCACTTGGATGTGGGTAGGGGCAAGACGGTCGATTTCTTGTTGCAATTTGTAAGGGATGATGCCCCAAAGCACTTCTTGCAGGTCGATTTTCCTTAGTTCTGCCGTGCTCGACTTGATGCGCCCTCCTTGCTCCAGATAGAAGGGAAGCCAATCTTGGGCTGTATTCATCAGATGTTCGGTAGAGAGGTCGGGAATGGCTAGTTCGGGATGCCATGCCGCCACTTGTGCCACTCTGCGCTGTAGGCGTTGCATGTTGTCATTCCAGTCAAGCATACTGAGTCCGTCTTTCTTGATGGCTTCGCAGATGATAGGGATGATTTGCGCGCGGTCGGCATCGTGAATCGGCTTGCTGCCTACCAAGAGCTTTCCGATGCGTTGCTCGCGTTGCATCACCACACAACCTTGTTTGCTATCCCACGCCACATTGTCGCGCTCTGTGGTCTGGTCGTCTGTGATTTCGAGCGGAACGGAAAGAAATACACGTCCATTGCCCTTGTTGCCATTCTTTGTGCCTACGGAATACAAGGAAGCAATGGCTATCCATTGATGGGCAGACATCGAGTCAGAGCTTTCTATTCGAACCTGTTCGCCACTGGCCAACCTGAAGTTTCCGATATTGTCGATGGCCATGGCGATGCGCTCAGGGTAAGCACGTGCCACCAAGGCTCCGATTTCTTCAGGTGCCACCTCGCTGTTGTCTTCATTTATCCTAATCATCCGATGGTATTCATGGGCGATTTTGGCGATGCGTCCCCATCTTCCCAGTGTTCCTCTTCGGCGATAGGAACGGAGGGTGGCGATGCGGAGTGTCATGTCTGAGTCGCTTGTATCTGTCATCGGGTCTTTTTCTTCCAAGAGAGCGGCTATGTCGCAAGCCAAACTTCTCTGTTCCGTATTCTTTGCGCTCAGAATCATTCTTGAAATACGAGGATGGCAAGGCAACTGTGCCATTTTCTTGCCAAGAGGGGTGATGTTTCCATTCTCAATGGCTCCCAGCATCTCTAGGAGTTGGTTGGCTTTCATCACGTTTCCGGTAGGGGGCAGGGTGAGCCAAGGCAATGAGGAAATGTCACTTTCTCCGAAGGCGGCGATATCGAGCACCATAGGGGCAAGGTCAGCTTCCTCAATCTCTGGTTTGCGCTGTTCTTCCATCTGATGTTCCGAAGCCAGCGTCCACAGGCGATAACAGAATCCTTCTGCCATGCGTCCCGCACGACCTGTTCGTTGTGTAGCCATATCCTTGCTGATACGCACGGTTTCGAGATGGCTGAGCCCTGTCTTTGCATCGAATACGAGTCGTCGGCAAAGTCCTGAGTCGATGACGATTCTCACACCTTCGATGGTGAGGGATGTCTCAGCGATGGGAGTGGCAAGTACCACCTTTCGCTCGCCTTCTTGGGATGGGGCGATGGCTCTGCGTTGCAGTTCGGGCGAGAGATTGCCGTAGAGAGGGTAGATGGTGGTATGGCTCTTGTCGGTGTTTGGGGCGAATGCACCTTGTAGCAGTTCTTGGCATTTCTCTATCTCCCCTTGTCCCAGAAGAAATGCGAGGATATCGCCTTCTTGTTCACGATGCGCCTTGAGAATGGCTGTGCTTACGGCTTTGGGAATGTCAAATCGGTCGATGTCTTCTTCGGCGTGATATACTTTTACGGGGAACATTCGACCTTCGCTCTCCACCAAGGGTGCATGAAGCATCTGGCAGATGTAATGCGTATCTACGGTGGCTGACATGATGACAATCTTCAAGTCGGGGCGAATGAGCTGTTGGGACTGTCGAACCAGTGCAAAGGCCAAGTCGGAATGAATGCTTCGCTCATGAAATTCGTCGAAGATGACAACGCTCACGCCTTCGAGTGTGGCATCATTGACGAGCATACGGGGCAGGATACCTTCGGTCAGGACCTCGATTCTTGTGTCTTTTGAAACCTTTTGGTCAAATCTGACACGATAGCCCACGGTCTTTCCGGTAGGTTCCCCCAGCATATAGGCCATTCGCTCGGCAATCTGGCGAGCAGCCAGTCGGCGTGGTTCGAGCATGAGGATTTTACCCATTGGCAGCGTTTCGATGGAGTATTTTCCTGTATTCGACTCATTCATGCCAGCCAAGATGGTCAAAGGAAGTAAGGTCGATTTTCCGGCTCCTGGTGGTGCTGTGATAACGGCAGCATCACTTTCATGTAGCGTTTGATTGACGGTATGCGCTATCTGGGATGCAGGTAATTTCCCCATGTGTTGTAATATATCTTCTAGTTTCATTTTTTCGTATCGTTTTGAAATTTTCTGCAAAGATACTGCTTTTGAAATGAATAGTCTGAAGATTCGCGAAGATTTTCTGAAAAATAGAATAAAAAAAATCAAATGACTTACAGAAATCCTTCAATGACTTACTGAATGTTCTCAGTGACTTACTGAGAATTCTCAATGACTTAGTAATTTTTAGCTCTGTACGGTTGAAAATCCGCTGTGCTTTTAATATTCATCGGAATTCGCAGAGTTATCGGAGCATTCTTGCTTATGCGATTACTCACGGAATCTTAGTCGGATTAGACCTTACGGGCTTTTTACGGATACCCCTTGTTCTTTACTCGGTGGCGTATGCCCATGGTCGAATAGGCCAAATCCGCGAAAATCCGTGAGTAATCCGATGAAGGTGGTTAAGGTTCCGATTATTCCGCGTCATCCGATGAAAAACAACCGTACAGATAGAGTAATATTTTGATAATGACTTATTGAATTTTCTCAATGACTTAGTAAAAACGTTGCTTCAAGTTGCTGCGGAAAAGTAGAAAACTCAAACAAAAATGTGAATCCTGCGGATGTGATGTGAACCTTAGCGCAGAAAAACTAGTTTTTATACATCAAAAACCTATATCTAAGTTATTGATATACTTTCTTTTATCTTTCTTTGTGCTGCCCCTCAAAAAGTAGACACGGAAAGGTGGAAAACTGATGGTAAATGATTA